>CAZMJH010000021.1:0-10883 GCA_964566595.1 uncultured Candidatus Poseidoniales archaeon | reverse complement strand
GATTAAGACGTACAAGTGGAGGTTGGGTCTCTGGAACAAATATTAATTGTGAAGAGGATTATTATCTCAAATATGATCTTGCAGGATATATTGTGGCTGATATCCCTTGTGTGGGCATGAGTGATGTTAAAGGCATAAATTCAGTTCATTATAGTATTAAAACCAATGCGACAGAACGTCTAATACAAGCAAAGCTGCTCAACACAAAGACAATTTTAGATGCATTGCCTGGCTCGATACCAGTATATTTTGCATCAGATGCAGATTTTTACGCAGAGCCTGTGTCAGGATATATTATCAAGGGAGATGTTACTAGTACATTTTATCTTGATTTAGCCGCATTAAATAATCCTACAAAGGAAGCGCCTACAAGTACGGATGATCTTCAGCCGGTATTTGCGATAGAAATTCATCCAGAATTAGATGATGATCAGGCTGAACAAATACAAAGTCAGATATATACTAACAAAAATATAGTTACTTGGTGGACAAATTTTGATACACCATTTGATTTTATATTGCCGATATTAATATTGATTAGTGCTGTATGTTTTGTTTTTGCTAGTAAGAAATTTAGCGAAGAAGAACTTAGTACTCTTGTAAAAGAAGACACATTTGACGAATCGGAGTGAAATAAATGGCATTAATAGAATTAAAGAATTTAAAAAGACATTATGAAATGGCTTCTGAAACTGTAAAAGCATTAGACGGAATTGATTTAACCATTGAAGAAGGAGAGCGTGTAATTTTACTTGGACCTTCAGGATCCGGTAAAACAACACTATTGAATTGTATTTCCGCATTAGATGTTCCAACTGATGGTGAGTATATTTTTGCAGGTAATGAAGTCCCAAGAGATAAATCAGAACAAATGACCACATTTAGAAGGGAAAATATCGGTTATGTGTTTCAATTTTTCAATTTACTTCAAGACCTCACAGTACTTGAAAATATACTATTAATTCAAGAATTAGCAGGTGAAAAAAATAAAAAAAGAGCCATCCATTTATTGAAATTAGTTGGTTTAGAGGCAGAAACTAATCGCTTTCCCGCAGAAATTAGTGGGGGCCAACAACAACGTGTTGCAATTGCAAGAAGTATTGCCAAAAAACCAAGATTATTGCTTGGGGATGAACTTACTGGGAATTTAGACACTGAAACGTCTACAAAAGTAATGCAAACTCTAGTTAGTGCTTGTGAAACTGAAAAGATAACAGCAATTTTTGTTACGCATGACGAATCTTTGATACAATTTGCAACCCGCATGATAAGAATTGATAGTGGAAAAATAATTTCTGATGAAAAAGTATCTTGAGGGGTTTTTAGATGTCAATGCTCTTAACCAAAAGATTGATGAGAAGTCTTTGGAGAACCAAATTAAGGCTTTTTGCAGTAACAATGATGGTGACTATAGGAGTTTTCGCAGGCATATCTTTTGGAATGTATGCAAATGTTGTAACAGATATGTATGATGATACATATTTAGATGATGAAGATGGCGTTAATCTTCCAGATATTTGGGTAAAGAATCCTGGAGGTATTTGGAATCAAACAACTTCGGAAAATTTATGCCAATTAGTTGAGGAGGAATGGCCTAGTACTGTTTTAGAATTAGAATTTTGTGAATCAAGATTAATTTTACCAGGGCTTATGTATCATGAAAACAAAGGTATGTCTGCTATTTGGCACGGAATAGATGAAGGAAATATTGATCGAGTTTGGTTTCCAGAACATGAATGTTGTTCAGGAAGAATAGCTTCTACAGCAGATGAAATTGTACTTGATTATCATGTAGCTAGAGGGCTTGAAATTAAGGTAAATGATGTAATTACTTTAGGGGCAGGATTTGGCAAATTTGATTACACTGTAGTGGGAATTGGATTACATTCAAATCATTTTTATTTTACAGAAAAAGGTTCACTATTGCCTGCAGAAGATGGTACCTTTGCAACTGGTTATTTGACCGATGAAGGTTTAGAAAAATTAGCAAATTTGTCTTCTGGTTCGTCAAATAGTCTTTTGATTGATGTCAAAGGCTCACCAGAATATGATATTCTATCAACAACAGATGTAAATGAAGGGCCTGAATTAGAATCTTTAATTGAAAACCTTACTGATAGTTTTAGTCTTCAAGATGGAATTTCAGTTCTGGTTCATGATCGTTCAGGAGAGTGGTCTGTTGAGGTTTTAAGAGCGGATGTTGAGGGTGCTAAATTGATGTATCCTTATGTTACTGGTATGATTACAGTGATTGCAGGAGTCACAATTTTCCTTAGTTTACAGAGATTAATTCAATCGCAAGCAAAAGAAATAGCAGTTTTAAGAACTTTAGGAGTTCCTAGAACTTCAATAATGCAAGGTTATGTAATTGCTCCATTAGTGATTGGTAGTGCCGGTTCTCTAATTGGAGTATTATTAGGTTGGTATGTAGGTGGGCCTGAGATGTTAGGTTTCTATGAAGAAATCATAGGAATCCCAATTGTACTTGATACTGCCTCAAATTCAATAATTTTAGAGAATGTACTGATTGCAATGGTAATAGTATTTATTTCAGGAATTTGGCCTGCTTGGAAAGCTTCAAGATTGCAACCATTGGAAATATTCAGAGGCCAAAATGAAGTTAGAATCTCATCAAGATCAATTCAGAAATTAACTGCAAAGTTACCTGCAACAATGGGGCTTACTATACGTTCAAGTATTCGTAAACCTGTACGTTTGGCATTTACTTTTCTTGCTTTAGGATTATCTATGGTTTTATTTGGAACTATGGTAATGACGATGGGTTCGATGGATGAAATTTTTGGAGCCAATAATGATTATGATGCACAAGTTTACATACCTCTTGATGGAGAAGGAGATGTTGTTAATTGGGCACAAGATAATGGTGTAAATTATGAATTGGTACTTCAATATCCAGGAACACCTGAAGGAGATAGTAGACAATTTTTGATTTATGGATTAGATAAAATTGAAACAAAGGAGTCTCAATTAAGTATGATGGGAGTTAATTTGAAAGAGGGGGAACTACCAATAATTAATTCTACAACAATTCAAGTTTTAATTGATGAAGGAACAAGTAAATTTTTAGATTGGCAAACTGGAGATCAAGAAATTATAATGTTGGCTTCAACACCACTTAATGTAGAAATTTCTGGAATCACAAAAGGTGAGATGCAACGAACTATTTATTTCCATAGAGCAGACTTATCTCAAATAGTTAATCTGAATGTGACTTCTGTATTGCTTGATTTTCCTGAAGAAGTTCAAATAAGTTCAGATTTAGAAGATTTATCTATTGGAATTAGTACAACAGAGGATATGCAGAAATCTATGGATTCGCTAATGGAAGAACAACAAGGAATCATGTATGCAATGAATGGTTTAGGATTATTGATTGCCTTTGCCGTATTGTTCAATACTTTAGTGATGAATATCGCTGAAAGAGATTTTGAATTATCGACCTTAAGGGTTTTGGGCGCACCAATGAATAAATTGGGAGTAATGCTTCTTGGTGAGCATTTATTTATTGGAATTGTGGGGGGAACCATTGCATGTTTTGCTTCAGTATTTATGGCTACAATGATGGTTGATTCTATGGTTCAATGGGCATTTTATTTTACAATTGAACCTACTCTTTCACATATTTTTATCATTGGAGGAATAGTTGTGGGAATGGCGGTCGCGCTTACTCCATTAGGTATGAGGAGAATTTCCAAAATGAATCTTGTAGAGAAAATTAAAGATTTATCTCAATGATGTTAAAAATATAGCATTTCAAGGGAAACTTAACAGTCATAGCCTACTTCCCAAGAATGATGTGGGGCGATTGGGTAGTTGCAACAGTATTAGTCGGCGCCCTAGGATATGGCATGTTTGCGATTATTTTTAGACGCCACATTAGGTTATCAATGGTTGAGACTGAAGATTTTAGATCAAGTGCAGCTTTATTACATACTCAATTCGGTAGAGCAAGATTAAGATTAGATCGTAAATTGATAGAAGCAAAGAGATTAAACGTATTTTCACGCCTTGAAAGAAGAAATCGTATTTTAGCCCAAATTGAGGCTGAAAAAGAAGCAGCAGCGGAATCTGTTGAAGATGTCCCTCAAGGTTCAACAATAGAAATATTACGTCAACGTAGACGTGAAAGGGAATTATTATTATCCACATCTGAAGGTTCAAATACTGAATAATTATATTTAATTTTAAAAGTTATAATACTAGTTATATTTCGGTATTTAGTATGGATTATGATGGAATGACACTTCTTGAATTGAAAAAATTATGTAAATCAAGAGGATTAACAGTTTCAGGTACTAAAGATGAGGTAATCATTAGACTTATGGAGAACGATGAAACTAGCAATATCCCAAAAAACACAGTAACTTCAAATGTAGTGAATCCACAGGGTTTTGTGACCATTAATACAGTTCAAGAAAATGGAATGATGAAAATTATTGGCACATTAGTCATATTGTATGGCTTTTTTAGAATTGGATGGTCAATTATGTTTTCATTTTCCGAAATTGGCGTTTGGATACTTTCTCCGATTGGACTTTTAATCGGAATGGCTTTTGTTTTTGGCGGATTTTTAATTTATGGAGAGTATAGAAATGGAATTTATTTTACTCTTGTAACATTAACAATTTCAGGACTATTGAGTTTATTATTTCATGCAGAGGATTGGGATAGTTTGACTCCAGTTTCAGCTCCAATGGTTGGAGATAGTATGTTTATGACTTCTGCAATGTGTTCACTATCATGTCTAGGAATTGTCGCAATTCCTTTGTTACTTTCAACATTAGAATTGAAACAAGGATGGCCCCCAGCAATGCAACCCTTGGTGGAAAACCTTCAAGGTTTAACTAATAAAAAACGCTCAATTAGTTGTGGTAAATGTGACACTTCTTTACTAGTTCCAAAAGAATATCATGGAAAAATAAAATGTCCAACTTGTGATTCTGAAATGACTGTATAGGTTACTTTACACTTGAAAAGCCGTACATTTCAGGATTATTTATTGTTGGCAAAGCACTATTTTTAATTAGAATCGTTCTAACACCCCAAAGATCCTTAAAAATTCTGTATTTTGTTGTAGCATCAAGATAATCTACCCCTGAAGAACCACCAGTTCCGACCCTTCTTCCAATTATTCTTTCAACCATGCGTGCATGGTGAGTCCTGAACAATACCATTGATTCTTCCAACTCTACAAATGAATCAATTAATTTTCTTGGCCATGCCAGAAGTGGTAAATCTCTGTATGCTTCAATGAATAGAAGACCGGCTCTACTTCTGCTTGTATTTCCATCAGGACGTAAATATTCTTCCGCTGAGGTTATATTTGCATTATATCTTTCTTCAAGAGTTTGTTTATTTACGCTTGAATGTTCACTCATTCGTTCTAAAGATTCTTGATTTAATTTTATCATTGCTTTTAGATAATTGTTAACAAATTCATCAACATTCTCATCATCATTTTCATCATCAACAAATGAACCTTGGATTGGAGTTCTTTGAAGCCAATTTTGTAACACTTCTACTAGGCTAGGCTCTTTTAGAGTTTCTTCAAGTGTGTTAAGGCCTTTTAGATAAACTGGATTTTCATCAGCGAGTTTTCGATAATGAGAAAGAGGATCCATTCCTTGGTCACGTTCATCATTTTTTAATCCCATTAAAAATTCAAGTTCACGCATTTGCCAAGATTCAAAACCGGATGCAGTCCCAAGTTTATCTCTGAATACAAGGAAATCTTGTGGTGTTAAAGTTTCCATCACTTTCCATTGATTTGCCATAAGTCTACATATTTCTGTAACTCTATTTAGATGTTGAACAATTTTAGGAATGTCAGATTCTTCAACATGAGAACTCATTAAAAGATTACGAGCACATCTTAATTCACTTAATATGAGCTTAAACCACAATTCAAACACTTGATGAATTATTATGAAATGCGTCTCATCGTTATTTATATCTCTTTTACAACCTACTTCTCCCGATTGCAATTCTAATAATTCAGCCAATCTTAGATATTCTGCATAGGTAAGTCTGCCTCCGCTAGTGTAAGATGACATACCTCTAACAATAGGTCTTATCTCTTAGTCGTATTGTTTGCTATTATCTTATAGTTTTTTCAAGAAACTTGACAAGTGAATAATACTTGGGCGCGTTAAGTAGGAAACAAAGTTTTTCTTTATGGTGAAATTATGTCTGGTGAATTTAGAGGCTGGGATCCTGGAAGACCAGGTCACGACCTTCTTGATATTTTAAAAGAAGAAATTCGCACTAAAGGGCAACCCAATGCCGAAAGAGTACGTGAAATTGCTAATCTTACAGGAACTACTGCCGCAAAAGTACGTGGTGTAATCGGTTATTATTCAGAATTAAAAATAGATGACTCTACAGTTCGAGTTTGTATGGGTGAATCTTGTCGTGCTCGTGGTTCAGAAGCAATCGCAGAATCACTTGCAAATGATGGTGAAACCGTAGGCACATTGCATTGTGCAGGTTTATGCACGAGTGGTCCTGCGATTTTACGTGATGAACAAATAGTTCCAATGGGCTGTACTGGTACTGGACTACAATTATTTGTCAGTATGGATAGTATTAGCCAGAAATTAGGTTCAGAAGAAGTCGTACAATCACTAATTCAGGAATTAGATGATACGGCATCTATCACTAGAACGGGTAGCAGAGGTTTATTTCATCTTGAACCAATGATTGAAGTTGAAATTGAAAGGGTTCGTTATGCATTTGGACCCATTACATCCGAAGAAATTCCTTCATTAGTTCAAGCAATTGATAATGGTTCAGCGAGTGAACATCCTACAGCGCTTGGACCAATTGACTCTCTTGTTGAATTGAATTCTCAAACTAGATTTGCATTAGCAAGAATGGGTATCGAAAACCCACTTGATATCGATATACAGAAAGGAATGGGAGCATATGTGGGTTTGAATAAAGCAAGAGATGGCGGAGCTGAATTTGTATTGAAAGAACTTGAGTTGGCCGGACTACGCGGAAGAGGTGGCGCTGGTTTTCCTACACATTTCAAATGGAAATCAGCTATGGAGCAAGAAGATTCTATCAAGCATGTTGTTGCTAATGCAGATGAAGGTGATGCTGGCACTTTCATAGACAGGATGGTGATGGAGGGAGATCCACATTCATTAATTGAAGGAATGTTAATTTGTGCAGAAACGATAGGTGCAACACAAGGATGGGTCTATTTAAGAAGTGAATATCCTCAAGCAAAGCGAATTTTACAGTCAGCAATTGATAGTGCTAGAGATGATAATCTACTTGGAGATCATTTCGATATTACAATTGCTCTTGGTGCTGGCTCATATGTTTGTGGGGAGGAAACCGCATTACTCGAAAGCCTAGAAGGCCGTCGAGGAGAGGTAAGGGCACGACCACCATACCCGACAGAAAAAGGATTATTTGGCCATCCAACTATTGTGAACAATGTTCTGACATTTTCAATGGCGGCAGCAATTATGCGTGAAGGTGGAAATGTGATTGGAAGTGTTGGAACAGAGCGAAGTAAAGGAACAGTAGTTGCTCAGATTTCAGGAGATGTTGGAATACCAACTTGTGTCGAAGTACCATTTGGTGGTAGTGTTGCTGATCTTTTCAATAATCATTCATCACTTGATGAAGTAGTTGCAGTTCAAGTTGGAGGGCCACTTGGAGGAGTCTTTGCTGCAGAAGAATTAGAAAATATTGAACTTTCATTTGAGGGATTATCTTCTAAAGAGGGGTTACTTGGCCATGGTGGTTTTGTTTGCTATGGCACTAATTTCAAGCCACGTTCAGAAGTACTTGGTTGGATGCGTTTCTTTCGTGATGAAAGCTGTGGTAAATGTACACCATGTCGAATAGGCACGCAAAGAGCTCTTGAATTGCTCCAAAGAATTGGAACTGATTCGGAAAAAGAAGGAGATCGTGTTTTATTGGCAGACCTTGATGAAGTGATGACTGAGACATCATTATGTGCACTTGGAGGACTTGCAATGAACCCAGTGCGTTCTACAATGAAACGCTGGCCAGTCTCTTTTGGAGGTGAAAACAATGAGTGACCCATTCATGGTAACCATAGATGGACAAGAGTTTACGGGTCAATCAGGTCAAACCATTATGGAGATTGCCAGAGATAATGGCATCAATATCCCAAGTCTTTGTGATTCACCACATTTAGATTCATTCGGCTCGTGTAGAATGTGTATTGTAGAGATTGATGGACGTCGTGGAACTCCTTCATCTTGTACAACCCCAGCTGATAATGGAATGGTAGTTTCAACAACTTCTGATAAACTTTGGAGATTGAGAAAAGGAATCACTGAACTCTATGTTAGTGAGCATCCTCTCGATTGTTTAACTTGTACTGCAAATGGAGATTGTGAATTGCAAGATGTTGCAGCCGATGTTGGATTGCGAGAATTAAGATACGATAATGAACCAGAATGTGAAAACATTCCAATTGATGAATCGAATCCATTTTTCACATTTGATGCAAGTAAATGTATCGTATGTTCACGTTGCATTAGGGCTTGTGATGATACCCAAGTTACTCACGCTCTCTCTATTGATGGACGTGGTTTTGCTAGCCGAATAATTGCAGGTGCAGATGAATCATTCATTGAATCAGATTGCGTCTCTTGTGGTGCTTGTGTAAATGAATGTCCTGTTGGTGCGCTTGAAGATCGAGTTGAACGGTCATTCGGTATTCCAGATAAGTGGGTTCGAACAACCTGTGCTTTTTGTGGTGTTGGTTGTCAATTTGATGCAGGAATCAAGGGAGATAAATTAGTGACAATGATACCTGCTGCAGATTCTCCAGTAAACCAAGGTCATGCTTGTGTAAAGGGAAGATTCGCATCAACATATATTCACCACGCAGACCGATTGAAATATCCAATGATTAGAGAATCAATTACTGATGAGTTCCGTCAAGTATCTTGGGGTGAAGTTTATTCTTTCATCGCAAAACGTTGGAAACAGATTAAGGTTGAATCGGGTCCGAATTCCATTGGTTCGATTACTTCATCACGTTCAACAAATGAATTGAATTATCTTGGCTCAAAATTAATGCGCGCAGTTATTGGAACTAATAATATTGATAATTGCGCACGCGTGTGCCATTCTGCAACAGTCAAAGGAATGATGACTGTCTTTGGTGCAGGAGCCGGAACAAATAGTTTGGAAGATATTGATTATACCGATTTACTCTTGATTTCGGGCTGCAATCCAATGCATGGGCATCCTGTAACTGGTTCACGCATTAGTCGTGCACGCAAACGCGGAATGAAGATGATAGTGGCAGATCCAAAAGCCACAGAATTGGCTCAAATGGCAGATATTCATTTACAGTTACGTCCTGGAACCAATGTTGCACTTTACCAAGGTTTAGCTCATATTATTTTACGAGAAAATATGCAAGCAGATTCAAAATGGCTCGATGCACGTACTGAAAATCTCGAACCATTCAAGGCAATGATTCAGGACATGACTCCTGAAGTATGTTCTGAAATAACAACAGTCCCTGTTGAAACACTGGAAGCAGCAGCTATTCACTATGCATCAGTATCTTCAGCAATGTCTGTACATGGTTTAGGGATGACTGAACACAGTCACGGTTCAGAAGGAGTCATGGCTCTTTCAAGTCTTGCACTTCTAACTGGAAATGTAGGGCGTAAAGGTACTGGAATTAATCCCCTTCGTGGACAAAACAATGTCCAAGGCTCTTGTGATATGGGAGCATTGCCAAATGTATACACCAATTATCAATCAGTTTCAGATCCTGAAAATCGCGCAGCATTTTCCAAGGTTTGGGGTGTAGAGGCACCAGCAGAACCAGGACTAACATATCCTGAAATGCTTCGACAAGTAGAGTCTGGAAATGTTCGTTCGTTGTATCTTATAGGTTCTGACATTGCACATACTGATCCCGACAATATGGCTGTTAAGAAGGCACTTAGTGGTCTTGATTTGCTAATTGTTCAGGACATTTTTATGTGTGAAACCGCAAAATTTGCGCATGTAATTCTTCCTGCAGCCTCCTTCTTAGAATCAGATGGAACATATACAAATGGAGAGCGTCGAATTCAGCGAATTAGAAAGGCACTTGATCCACCAGGTCAAGCCAAACAAGATTGGATAATAGTATCTGAATTAGCTGCTGCACTAGGACATCCAATCGTATCTTCAAATGAAGTATCTGACATTTGGGATGAATTAGCTAGTTTGACACCAAATTTCAGAGGCATTAATTATTCAAATCTTGAAAATTCAATTGCTGTACAGTGGCCAAAACCAACTGCTGATCATCCAGGAACAAGTGTAATGCATGTCGATAAATTTTCTCGTGGGTTAGGTAATTTCGCTGCTCCTGATTATGCAGAACCCAATGAGCAAGCATCCGAAGAATATCCCTTTATTTTAGTAACAGGAAGAAATCTTTTCCAATATAACGCTGGAACACAAACACGTCGAACCGGACTTATAGAATTCCGAGAAACAGATCTATTGGAGATGCATCCTGTAGATGCTAGTGTTATGGGGGTTAATGATGGAGATACTGTTTGGTTATCTAGCCCACGTAATCGTGTTAAGATGAAAATTGAAATCACAAATAATGTGCGGAAAGGTAACCTTTTTACTACCTTCCATTTTCCAGATGTGGGCGTAAATTCTGTGTTAAGTGCTTCAGCAGATGGATATACTCATTGTCCTGAATACAAGGTTCAAGCGGTTGCAATTGAGTTACAGTAAATCTAGCGTTTCAGTGGGTACCCTTTGCTCCATTACATAAAATCATAACTACTATCATTACTAATCAGAGCAGATAATGCTTCATCGATTGAACATTTTTGTTTCTGTGC
>CAZMJH010000020.1:0-10913 GCA_964566595.1 uncultured Candidatus Poseidoniales archaeon | reverse complement strand
ATGAGCTTGCATCATTCTTAGCATTGAAATAACTCTACTTTTATCGTAACGTTGAAAGAAAAAATCTAAATTTTCAACAGCACAACGAAAATGAGGTTCTCTTTCCATTATATTATTTGCCATTTCAGTTAAGAAATCTTCAGTTTCATCATCAACAAATCTTGTTTGAGAAAGTCTTTGAATGTCACCCATATTAAATCCTTCAAGGCGATATTTACTTGCCTGCAATTCTTTTCCAAGTACACGTTTATTATATTCTGAACCAATACTTATGATTTGTAATTCATTTAACCAATTATATTTGTCATAAATACCCTTTATCTCCTCATGAGTTTCATTTGTCGAAATATAAACTGTATTTTCTGGTTCTTCACTTGGTGAAAGAAATTGTTTTGCAAATAATTCTGCACCAGCCCCAGGATCTGTTAATGCTAAAATTGTAAATCCTCTTGGGACTCCACCATTCATTATTTTGTCAAATTTTGGTATGCCAAAACTACCCATTTTGGTGAAGAAATCTTCATCTTCTTCGGTAATTGTAAATTTTTTTAAATCAACCATATTATCACAATTTAATTAATCACTATTTGACCCCTATCTATCAACTCTGTACAATATAAATCCAAATTAGCCAAAACACCAGGTGGTGTTTGATCTGGAACATTTACAATGACGGAAAGAACCTCTCTTTGTCTAAATGTATTTACAAAAGTATGCAGGTATTCTGCTAACATTCTTTCTTCATTATATATTGCTAATGCATTAACACTGTCAAGAATGACAAAATTTCGTTCACTTACAGTTCTTCTCATTTGATACATTGTACGTAATAAAGCACTTTCAAGCATAATTGGAGAATCAATATATGTTATATTAGTATGTTCAGTATCAGTCCCACCAAGAATTCCAGATGAAACCATATCTAAAAATTGTATATTTCCAGTTGCAATACCTACAGATTCCAACCCTTCAATGATTTCATTAGCACCTCTAGATGCAGAAATATAAACTCCACCCATTTCAAATACATTAATCAGTGGATGAATCACACTTGCTGTAACGGTAAAAGAATTAGAAGTGCCACATCGAACTTGAATTGAACTATTCAACCCTACTTCACTCAATTGTTCAGCTATTTTTTGATCCAATTCTATCATTTTTTAAACCTCCTAAGTTGACGAACCCCATTTTAGCATTGGAGTAAGCATAACGCCTATTGGCGTTAATTCCACAGCATATTTAGCCCGGCTATGTGATGTCCCCCTCATTTTCACAACTTGTAAAAATCGAAGAAGGTGACCCATTCTTTCAACATCTCCTAAAACAATAATTCCATCACTTATGGCTTCTTCAACACCAAAAGAAGACCACATATTTACCACTGACTTTTCAGAAGTAATTTCTGAAATTAGTAATGTTGTGCATCCTAATGTTGATAATTTTTTACCTAAGGTGAAAAGAAAATCTCTGATTAATTGTTCACTTTGAATTTTATAACAAAGAGTAGTTACTGAATCTATTACCAATCTTGTTACACCAATTGTATTGACAATATCTGTTATTGCTTTAATTAATGCATGAATATCTCCCAAATCAAATGTTGCTTTAGTAAGTCCAAGCCAAGAATATAATACATCCATATCAAATACATTAATCAATCCTTTATCTACCATTTTCATATCAAAAAAATCGAATTGGCGTACATTATCTAGTAACTTTACAGAAGGTTCTGTAGCAGTAAAATGAGCACATGCCTCTCCATTTTCGGCACCCCTGACTAAGAATTCTAAACCTAAAGTAGTCTTACCACAACCACATGAACCTGCAGCTAAAACTGTGGACCCATAAGGTATGCCACCGCGTAATATTTCATCAAGACCGTGAATACCTGTTACGCAACGGTCTCGGACATAACCCGCAGAAGATTCCATGTGATTCATCACCTCGAGTACTTATTGGGTTCATCAAATCATGGGTTATAATCCACCCGGACTGCCATCTTCTAGTGGTATCCAATTTGACGAGTTAGAAAAATCATCAGAATTCCAAACAAGAGAATACCCCTCATTAATATTCCAAGTTGAATCCCACTTAAAATCTATTAAATTATAAGTTAATGCAGAATTATATTCTGCATATTGTAATAAAATTTGTCCACCACTTGTTTCAAGCGCATCCATTTGAGCACTCCCCAATACCCCCGATATTCCTAAATTAAGAATCAATTCTGCTCCTAAATCTAATTGTATTGAAGGATTTCCTGAAAGTAGAAGGAAACTTTCTCCTGGAACTACACCAGAAGTTATCAATTCATGTGCAGAAACAACGCCATTTGAAATTCTAGAAACACTCCATCCAGATAAATTAACTGCAAATTGATCAGGATTATAAAATTCAATCCATTCTGGCCCCCCCGAAGCCGGATCGATCATAATCTCAGACATTATTAATCGGTCTGTAAATCCAGCTCCAAGATGTACTTCTAAACTTACCAATACTATTTCATCAGCCATATGCATTGTTCTACTTATTGAAACGCTTGAAAATGAATTACTTCTGGAAGTTCCATCATCAAATAATAATTCACCAATACGAGAAGAATTCGAAGAGTCTTCTATTCGTACTAATAATCGAACATCGTACTCTTCATTTAATCCTAGGCCTTTACTAAATGTATCTTCTGTAATGGATTTTAATGCTGCAACTTTAGAAATTGATAAACGCCCTCTTTCACTTAATAAACCGGGTATTAAAGCCCCAGAATTTAATTCTTCAGGACTTAACAAATGCCAATCCAAAGTTGCATTTTCAGGATCTTTAATGCCATTTTCAAATGGAATGTGATAACCTTCACTGCCTGTAAGTTTATCCATTGCTTCAACCGCAGAACGTTCTAAGCGATCGATATCTGGAGTATTTGGGCCTAATTGCAATTGTGCAAGAGATAAAAATGCTGTTACTAGCATCAAAAATAATATAAAAGCAGACAAAAATTCTATGACTGCTGTCATTGCATTTTCATCTCGGCAAAGTGCCTCTTGACCTCTCTTCACAAAACCTAGAGGTTAGGCAAAGGAAATAAGACTGATGTTTCTAAGTGAGAAATATATCAGAATTAGTAGTGATTATTTATATTTCGGAAATAATACAAATAATCGAAAATTATACTTTTTTGCAATCTTGTGACCGTGTGATATTTACGATATAAACGACTCCTATTCAATCATGGGTTATACTAATTTGGATTTGGCTGAGTTTTCTGCCAACAAAAAAATGGCTAGAATTAGTTTAAGTTTGGTAATTATTCTAACCCTTTCTTCATTTCCTTTAACCATAGTTTCAGCAAATACTGATATTGATTTAGGGTTTGAAGAAACTTCTTTATTTCAACAAGGAGTAAGTTACCCTATAGAAGATGGTCTTACATTAGAGATTTATGCAAAAAACTACGATCAAAATGATGCTTTTGTTGGGGTAAGGTGGTTAGATTGGACATTTTGTGAAGGAAATATGTCTGTATCTGGATGTGATATAAATAATTCAATTGATGGTGGAACAAAATATACTTCAAACATTGCGCCAAATGCTAAAAAATTAATCTCATTCGGATCTTTTCAAGCATCAACCAATGGAGAATATACTCTTGATGTTGCATATACGGATGAAGATACAAACACATTAAACGATGAAATCCGAATAGTAATCACAATAGTTGACGTTTTCACAGATTTTATTATTGATACAAATTATGATGTTCTACCTGAAATCCCCAATCTGAATATTTACAATGGCCACACTATATACAATACAAATACATATTATCCCCTGTTGTTAAATGGATCTGTAGAAAATTGGCAAGAAAATAGCCCTGCTCAAATTGGATGGCAATTATTTGAGGGTGATGTGGTGTTTGCAGAAGAAATGTCCAACACAATAAGTTTTCCAACAGGAACTCAAGAATTAACACAATTTAGTGTTAGTTTACCAGCCCTTCATTCACCTATGGAAGGCATATTTTTACTTAAATATGGATTATTTACTCCTGGAAATGATATGAATCATCTAAATAATGTACATTATTCACAAATAGTTTTTAATGATACTCTCGATATTATAATCAATCAACCAGAGTCCATTATTGATTCAGAAGGGGAAACTTGGTATGCAGGATTAAATTCCATGAAAGTTTTGGTGGAAAATAATGGAAATATATCCACAAGTAATTATAATTTAAAATTGGAACAAATATATGATGGTAGTTATACAGATATAATACAAATTTGTGGAAGTATTGATTTACACCCAGGCGAATCAAAAATTTGTTACTTTGATTTACTAAATCCTGGAATAACTAACCTAACATTAACTATTGACGAATCATTTCAAACATATTATGATAGTAATGTCTCAGATAATAATCTTATAATTCCTGCTGAAATTATTGCAGGTGAACTAAGTGCAACAGTAATTATGGAAAGAGAGGATGGGATATATACTTATGATGATACAATTCGTTTGATTGCATCAGTTAGTTCTAATGCGCCTACACCCTTATCTTTTGATTGGTCTCAAGAAGGATGGTCAAGAGCTACTGGGGAAGATGTAAATTTAACAGCAAGACATATGGGCACTGGTACAAAACAAATGACTTTGACTGTAACTGATGCATTAGACCGTGTATTCTTTGTTGATTTCGAACTTATCATTGTAAACACTACATTCTTTTCTTATGAAGGAGATATGATTTATGGTGTTGCTCCAACTAGATCTAGTGCATTTGTTGAAGTTGATTTAGAACTTGTTCCAGAACTAATTACGTACCAAATTGATGAAAGTTTAACTCCATTATACACACTAGATATTAATGTAGTAAATAGTTTAGATATAACTCAAGATCCAGGTTTGGAAAGATTAGAAATGATATTTGATTTAGAAAAATTATTGCCTCCGGAAATTGAAGATAATAGTTCCATAAGGGTGTTTTGGATTGATAGTTCTACAAATATCACTCCTTCAGAGTTGAATAATAATTATGTCAATTTAGATCAAGAGGCTGGACTATACTACGTTACAACACCTACAGAGGGTATGTTCTTAATTGCTGCAATTGTCAATCACATTAATTTTTCAATAACAAATTTAGAAGTCATACCTTACCACGCGGGAGGAATGATGCTAACATGGAATGTTATTGGAGACACAGATAATCCCTTAATAATGGAATGGCAAATATATAGAAATATTGGTGAAGAAAATCTTTTGATTCCATTTGGTGCACTTAACAATACTTCACCTGAAACATGGAATGAACTTACACAAAATAAATTGTCAGATACATTTAGTGTAAACACCCCAATCGCGCTTACAGAATCTGAAAACCAAAATGCAATTGAATGTGTTGATGATTTAGATTCTGATAGCCCTAATTATAGTTCAGAAATAAATAATTGTTATAACTTAGATTTTGATCAAAGATGGTACGATCCTAATCCCTTGAATCCGGGAATATGTGCTTCTTACGTAATTGTGGCCACAAATAGACAAGGAGACACCTTATGGGAAAATGGTGCAGTTACAGGAATAAAAGAAAATGGTCAAGGAAGTGGTGTCTGTGGCGATAATCAAGCCCCACTAATTATTTTGAGTAATCTGAAAAAAGAAGTACTGTATGATAATTCTTCAACTTGTGTGGAAGAAAATCTAGATTACTCCCGTTGCTATTCTGTAAAATTAAAATGGAATTGGCCTATGATTATATCCGAATCTGTAGACTTTAAACTTTATAGAACTGAACAATATGTTACTGATTTACAATTTGCTATTCCATTAATAACATACCACGGAATTACCCCTGGTTCTTCTATGGAATATATAGACTCTGGAACTAAGATATTAACCACATATACGGATGGAGAGTTTGAAGATATTGAAATAGATATTGGGGTAAGGCCAGATAGAGTATACTACTATTATTTGGCCCCAATCGATGCTCTTGGAAATGAACAAACTGTTCCAATTCAAGGAAACTGGATTGAAGTTGATGTTGAAGAAGTTGATGTTTCCATATACCATCCAGAATGGATTCCTACTGATGAATGTGGTGTGCAAAATGGTGATGGCAGCACTTGTGCAGAAACCGTTACTGGGACTGATTTTGAAATAGAATTAAAGAAATATATGGAAAAATCAACGTTCCAAATAGCAGGATTAATTACACTCATAGTGTTATGTTTAAATTTTGTTTTAATTCCATATTCATTACAACAAAGAAAAAAGGCAAATCGTAGAATAGATTATCTAATAAAAACAGGAAAATGGGATTATGATGATGATGATGATGACTATTAAACTCTAATATAGTCTCATAAGAAAGAGAATTATCATTTATGTGATGAATTTGCATACACATCATGATAAATAGTTTTGATTCTAGAAAAGGACTAATCGGTGGAGGAATTTTTGGAGTGATATACTTCATACTTGGAGAATTAACTACGCCTGGCAATTTGAATTGCTCTTATCTTGCAAATCCATTAACTGATGTTTTCGCAATGTTAGGTTCTATAATTTGTATAATGAAAGGTTTACAATATGATGACTTTTTAGTATCTGCATTTGGAATATGTGTATTAGTTATACACCTAGGTCAAATAATTTTTAAAACAGGAGTGATTTGAAATAAGTTAATTTTTGTTATCATAAACAAATACCAACAAAGACATAAGTCCCAGGGAATATAAAAATACAAAAGCATAATTATGTTTTATTATGCTAGTCTGATTATCTTCAATAATTATTGAACTTTGTGAATTGTAACTGTATCCTTTGGTTGATTGGGGGCCTCCTCCACAACCTGGAGGGGGAGGGCCAATTCCTGGGCCCCATGTTTCTCCATGTCCCGAACAATCAGGTTCTTCACCGCCATCACCTTGACCATCACCTGCTGTTTGCCCATCAACATCGGCAACCCCATGATAACAAAGTAGAAAATAAGGAAAACCAATCATAGAAACTTGATTTCCATCTGTATCAGTAACCATAGTAGTATCTCCAGATAATGGAGTGCTGACATAATGATAAATCCCTTCAGGATATTCAGGAGTTGGTCCGAATCTACCATTGCATTCATCAAGATCTCCAAGTCCTTCATTGTAATTCCAATCATCGATACCATTGTATCCTTGATCTCCTCCATCTTGAGTTCTTTCAATTGCATAAGAAGAAGTTATAGCCTTAATACTCTGTCCATCATCTCCATACCCATACATCCCATAGATTGGATATCCATCAAAGGCCCACCCCATAATTGGACTGTGATATTCATCTTGTAATTTCTCAATTTCATAATCACTCATATCTTCTCCAATTTCAGCCTCCCAAAATTGACATTGTGCATCATAATGATAATGGAAATTAGTACCTGCAGAGTGGCTAGTACACCATCCAAGAAAAATAGGTTGTCTATCTTCATCAAAATAACTGAAATGTAATGCCACTGCATCACCACCGGGACCTTCTTCAGGGCCATACATAGGAATTCCATTGACTGCAACAGCTACAGCACCTCGGTCTGGTGCACATTCCCATCTTCCCGCTGAAGCAGGGCAGTTAGTTGTAGTATGCCCCCCATTTGTATCATTTACCGGATTAAGATTAATCTGCCAATTAAGGCTAACTTCATCAGCACAACATCCCATTGTAGATAAGAAATCATGATTGGGTATGCCATTAGAATCAACATCCATTTTATCATCCGTTGTAGTTACTGTAACTTCACATTCAAACCAAGGCCCTGCATTATCGTCAGTTCCTCCTGCACTACTTGCACCGTTGTTATTGGCATCATAACCTTCTTCTGAATTGTAATCTTTTACCCATGGGCCAGTATCATTTTGGCAAAGCCATGAATCTTGAGGTGTCCATGTAATTGGAGCTTCATCGGGACAACCATCATCATCTTGATAACCATTTTGAGTTTCAGAATCATATTTACATTGATCTACTTCATCTGAAATACCATCTTCATCAGAATCAATAATATCATCACATCCATCTACTATTCCATCATTATCCATATCAATATTGTCATCATGTCCTTCACATTGATCTTCAGCATCGTTAATTCCGTCACCATCCGTATCAATTTGTGCTTCACTGCATCCATCAGGATAGACCGGTTCTCCAACAGTTGAATTTGGGCAATCATCTTCAGAATCAATAATACCATCAGAATCGCTATCTTCTTCAGATACTTCTTCATCACTTGCGGGGATTTGATATTCTACACTAACAGTAGTTATCGTCCAAAGGCCACAAATTGCAATAATATTTCCCGTTTTGTTAATTTGGGAAGAAACATGAATTTCGAATGTATGGTTTATTGTATCAACTAAACCATTAATCACTCCCCCTGCTGATGGGAAATATGATACTGAACATGTTTCAACAAATACATGATTAATACTGCCATGGATAGTCCCCCCTATAGATGATTCATTCTCATTAAGGGGATCTGTTTCATAAGCAATTAACAGCCTAGCTTCAAGTTCCGAGGGATGTTCTATTGTAAATACAATTTGTTTTTCATTTCCTATTATGTCTGATGAATCTTTTATACTTGCAGATACAATATAAGTTCCTGGTTCTGATAAATTAAGATCGATACTCCATACGTCAGAATTTGGTTCAATAGTTGCTTCAAATATAGGGGGTGTTGAACCAGCAGAATCCATAAATATCTCAATAGTAATTACAGTCTGTTCTACATGTTCATCCCATAATGTTCCTGTAAGTATTGCTTGTGAGCCATAAGTTACGGATTGATCCCACATCATAATTACTGGTGCAAGATTTGTAGGTTCTGGCTTAATTTCCTCAGAAATTTCATTTGTATTTTCAATCTCTCCACCAAAACATCCTGAAAAATAGGAGGTTGTGATTAATAAGGTCATAAAAAATACAAATCGTTTCATATTTCTTTGAAGATTTGCAAAAGCATATCAAATTATCTCTACCTTACTTGAAGAAATGGCGCGACAGGAGGGATTTGAACCCTCGAGGGTAAAACCCACAGGATTAGCAGTCCTGCGCAATACCAGGCTATGCGACTGTCGCATCAAACTTGCGACCTGCAAATCTATCATGAATATGACGGTATAATTCAAAAATTAAATTTTAATTTAACGGGCCTAACCAACCAAGATAATTTGGAGGTATTAATGCAACAAAAACTAATGCTAAAAACATGTAACACAAATAATACAGGGAACGATAAAATGACTTGGCGGCTTTGGGCATTCTACCATTTTCATCAAAAGGTTCCTCTGGATCAATTTCCCAAACTGATTTTGAATACCAAACTGTCAATGCTACTGCAATAAAAGCCCATATTAATGGTAAACCTGAATCTGGCCAAAAATAAGGCACTGCGCCTAAAGAAAATAAAAGAAAACAATATATTTTCGATTGAAATATGGTGTATTTTGCCCCCTTCACTTCGTTCATCATTGGAACATTGACCTTACCATATTCTCCAGAACGATATAAGGCCAAAGCCCAAAAATGAGGAGGTGTCCACAAAAATATCAAGATAAAAAGCATCCAAGGTATAGGGGAACCCAAATCAAAAGGATTCAATGATTCTATTGTACCTGCTGCAGCACCTGCCCATCCAATAATGGGAGGTGTTGCACCTGCAATCCCACCAATTACGATATTTTGTGGAGTCCTTCTTTTAAGCCAAATCGTGTATATGAAAACATAGAATATCACTGAAAAAAATGACCAAAATGCTGCTTTCCAATGAAGAAAGAAAAATAATGAAGAACCTAAAACAGAGATAATTATTCCAAAAACTAAGGCAACATTGGGAGAAATGTGGCCAAGGGGTATAGGTCTATTTTTTGTACGACTCATTTGAATGTCAATATCGGAATCATACCACATATTAATTGCATTAGAACCCCCAGCAGAGAGCGTTCCTCCAATGATAGTAATTAAGATTGTAAAGAAGGTATCATACCAAGTTCTTTCAATGGCTATTAATTCATGGCGTGCAAGAAGATCATGAACAAGGATTGCACACATTGCAGTGATTTGAAGTAATATTATCACCCTTAATTTCATTAATTTGATTAATGAAGATAATAAATCCGTTTTTATTTCTGAATCATTCATTTAATCACCAATTATTCTTGTTCAATTACTCTGTCATGTGAAATTTTAACAATCAAAACTGCCAAAACAAAACATATTAATGATAATGAGCCACAAATCAGATGTAGTAATGAGAGGTATTCAGGGAATCCATTTGAGCCTGCAAAAATCACATAACATCCTCCGATTAAACCATTTAAAAATACTAAAATCAATCCACCCAAAACAAGTCTTGAAATGACTTTTGCTTCTTTGTTACAAATAACATATACTCTATAGGCCCCATAACTCAAAAATATTCCAACTAATAATGCCACAATTCTATGCAACATTTGAATATGAGTACCCTTAATTTCAAAATCAGGAATTAATTTTCCTTGGCATAAAGGCCAACCTTCCATCCATCCTATTGAACATGCTGATGCATAGGATCCCCACTCTGCAGTTGCAAGCCAAGCACCAATAAACAGTAATGCAAATAAGGAGGTTGTCATAATCCTCAATAAATTATCCACTTTAGTCACAATTTCTTTGGTTAAATACATATTTTTGGGTAATTTATCTAAATCCCTAGACCACACTAATGATTGGTAAAGAGCTGCGGAAATAAATAATAAAGCAAGGGTAAGGTGTAATGAAACAGACCAGTATGCATTGTCAAAAAATACTGTAATTGCTCCAGCGATAGCTTGAATTATTAACAATAAAAATACCACTAAACTCATTAAATGTACTTCTGGACTCAACTCAATTTTTGA
>CAZMJH010000019.1:0-11379 GCA_964566595.1 uncultured Candidatus Poseidoniales archaeon | reverse complement strand
GTTGACTACAGACTACAATAATCGTTGGTGTGCATCTGCATCTATACATGATGGAGGAGCTAATTACGAAGCAGCAGCAGAAGCTATGAAAAATAAATGGGAGGCTTATGGATTTGATCATGTTGAAGTTACTCATTATGATGATGATCCCGATCAATTAAATGTAATTGGATACAAATATGGGCTATTATATCCTGATCAATACATCGTTGTTGGAGGTCATTTCGATGTTGCTTACGCATTCACCCCCCCAGGAGGTGGCACAAGTGAAGGAGCAAATGATGATACAAGTGGATCAACAGTAAGTATGGAAATGGCACAGGCCCTTGCTAGTCGTGAATGGGATCATACTGTAGTTGCAGCATTATGGGCATGTGAAGAAGAAGGTTTGCTCGGCAGTGAAGCTTTTGTTGCACATTTACCAGAAGGTAAAGTTGTTAAAGCCTACATGAATTTTGATATGGTGTCTCTCAACTATCCTATCGTCCCCCCACCGGGATATGGCCCATATGATCTTTCAATCGCTACAGCAGGAGCCTATGAGGATAATCTGTCAATCATGAATGAATGGGTAGGACAAGTTGTTGATGATGAACTTGCTATGCAATATGTGGCTGAGAACCAGATCTATTGGGAGTCCGCAGAGTCTTGTGCATCTGATCACTGTTCATTCTTTTCTCAAGGATATGCAACGTTCAATTTTTTCTCTGCTGGTGGTGATGCTTCATTTTGGCAAGAATGGCATTCAGGTACAGACAATCTTGATTTTATGGTTGCTAAAGCAGGAGGTGAAGATGAATTAGGAGATGGATTCAATACCTTAGTTTGGATTTCATTCTCATTGTTTGTACATATTGATAACACCGGTGATGAGTGGCAAGGCCGCTGGTATAGTGAAACATAAATTCTAGAATATTATTGAAAATTTAACAAAATACAACACCAGGCTCAAGAGGAAACGCGAACTTAGATTTACCTCCTTCATCTTCTCCTTCACCTGCACGTAATACACGAACTATTTGTAATTCTAATTGATTAGAAATAAATTCTGCAGAATTTTGTAAAACCTTGTTTTCATCTAAATCGAGAGTAATCATTTGTTTTTGAGAGGGATTCCATTTGAATAATTGCGAAAGCATTTTCTTTTTCCACAATTGACTTGCTTCTTCGCGAATCAATTCGTCATTCCAAAATTCTTGTTTTTGAATTTCAATAAATGCAGATTTAATTGGTTGACCTGATGCTTGAACTTCTAATCCTATTTTTGCCATTTTATTTTTCCATGATTGTGATGTTTGAATAATTATTTCAGTGGGAGGATTTTCCATATGTTTTATTGCCATTTGACGCACATTACGTGCTTGTTCAAGAAATCCCTTGATGTATTGTTCTTCTGCAATAACTAAAGTATCACTTGAATTTAATTCAATCTCTTTGTCTGCGATTATATGTCCTGCTAAAAGATTATTTTTTCCTAACATTTTCCACCATTCTTCAGCAAGATGAGGTGTTGCAATCTGTAACATTGGAGTCCAAATTTCTAATAATTGACGTCCAGTTTCAGGATTAGAACCTCCTCTTCTCAAATACCAATTTAAATCAGTAATCATATCATAATGTGTGATTTGAACAGCTGTACGTAAATTCACTTGTTCCATAGAGCTCTTCCAATCCATATAACGTTGTTTTGCACATGCAAGTATCCATTCATCCATCGGACTAGCATCTCCATTCCATTCAAAAATTGTTTGTGGAATTTTATACAATGAAGTTATTTGACGCCACGCAGCATGAACTCCTTGATCTGTCCATTCCATTTCTGCTTCGGGTTGGGCTGCAAACAACATAAACAATCTGACTGTGTCTGCTCCATATTTTTCTACCATCTCTTCGGGAGATACCGTGTTTCCATGGCTTTTGGACATTTTAGCACTCCTTTCTCCAAGTAACACATCACAAGTTGGACAATTTGAATTGGCAAAACTAACATTGAAAGTTACGCCACATGAATTACAATATGGTGCTGGTTTATTCACCATTCCTTGACATAATAATCTTTGAAATGGTTCATCAATATTATGCATACCAACATCGCGTAATGCTTTTGTCCAAAATCTAGCATAAATAAGATGCATTTGAGCGTGTTCTATTCCTCCACAGTAAAAATCAACATTCATCCAATAATTTGCAATTTCTTTATCAAAAGCAGTGGAATTATTTTGAGCATCTGTAAATCGTAAGAAATACCACGATGAATCTACAAATGTATCCATCGTGTCAGTTTCTCTTTTTGCTTCTTTATTACAACTAGGACATTTTACATTAATAAAACTGGAAGATGTACTAAGTGGGTTACCATGAACAGTTAATTCAACATCATCTGGAAGTAACACAGGTAATTGCTCTTCTGGAACTGGAACAACCCCACAAGATTCGCAATGAACAATTGGAATTGGTGTTCCCCAATATCTTTGTCGACTAATTAACCAGGGCCTTAATTTCCACTGAATCATTCCTTTACCCTTACCTAATTTTTCTAGAGCTTTGATAACTACGCTTTTTGCTTCTTCACCATAATTACCATCAAATCCTGATTCTGCAGAATTAATCATCCACCCCAAACCAGTATATGCTGCAGATAAATTATCATTTTCTGTATCGTTTTCATCTTTAACTAATACTTGCTTTATTTTAATCCCATAACGTTTTGCAAATTCAAAATCTCGTTGATCATGCGCAGGTACAGCCATTACAGCTCCAGTCCCATAACCATACAAAACAAAATTTCCGGCATAAATTGGAACTCTCTCTCCACTGATCGGATTTAATGCATAACGACCCAAAAATACTCCTTTTTTATCTTTGAGAACTTTTTCACGATCAAAGTCTGACATGCGTACAACTTCATCACGTAATTCTTTCCAACTATCTTCATATTCTGTTCCTAATACTAATTCTTCACAAAGCGGATGTTCTGGAGCAAGAGTTACAAAGGTTACACCAAAAATAGTATCAGGACGAGTTGTAAATGCTTCAATTGAAGAATTCGAATCTTCAATTGGGAAATTTATCAAAGCACCTTCAGATCTTCCAAGCCAATCTTGTTGTAATAATTTGACTTTTTCTGGGAAATCTATTATTTCTAAATCATCTAATAAATTTTGAGCATAATCCGTAATCCGTAAAAACCATTGACTCATATCTTTTTGCCCTACTTCAGCACTACATCTCCAACAACGACCATTTTTTACTTGTTCATTTGCAAGTACTGTTGAACATGATTCACACCAATTAACTGGAGCAAAATCACGATATGCAAGTCCTTTTTCTAAGAATTTTAAAAAGAATAATTGATTCCATTTGTAATAATTTTCGTCATGGCTTTTTAATTGCCTATTCCAATCATAAGAAAAACCCATTCTTTTGATTTGTTTTGTTATCGATGCCATATTACGTTCTGTTATTTCTCTTGGGTGCATTCCTTCAGCAATGGCTGCATTTTCAGCCGGCATTCCAAATGAGTCAAAGCCCATAGGATAAATTACATTAAATCCCAAAGCCCTCTTATACCTAGCAACAGCATCACCTATTGAATAATTACGTACATGCCCCATGTGCATCTTTCCTGAGGGATAAGGATACATTTCTAAACAATAAAATTTTAGTTTTTTATTATCTGCTTTTGTTATGAAAATCTTCGCATCATCCCACTTAGATTGCCAAACTGGCTCACTAATTTCCGGATGGTACTCTTCATACTCCATGCTTTTGCCAATAAGAACTAGACATCAATCCTTCGGATAAAATAATAGAATTGGAGAGGATATTTGATTTGAAGAGTGTTTTTTAACAAACTACTAAACTATGATGTCAAAAACACTTGATTGAGTGGACCGCATATGGGGGACGATGAAATTCTTGAATTACATCCATCACCGGAATTAACTGTTCTTCAAGCACAATTGGGAGATTGGGATAATCTTAATCATTTATTAATATGTAATTCAACAATGAATGCACTATTAATTGATCCTTTTTCAGGTGAATTTTGGTCAAAAATAATTGAAGATAGAAAACTCAAAAATATCACAATTGGATTGACCCATAGTCATTGGGACCATACAAAAGGTGTTGATAAATTTCTTGAATTAAACCCCAATACTGAGATCCATGTTCATCAATTTGAATATGCAAGAGGATGGAATGGGCCTGACACACATAATTGGACACATCCTCCTTTTACTTTTGTAACTTTAAATATTGGTGATTTAAATTTTGAAGTCCATTGTACTCCTGGGCATACTCCCGGTCATGTTACATTAATTGGCCATGGAGTTGTTATTTCTGGAGATTGTTTATTTCTTGGAAGATGTGGAAGAACTGATCTTTATGGTGGTGATATGTATTCTATGTGGGAATCTCAAATGCATTTACATTTACGACTTAAACAATTACCATCTACTTGGATTGTACTTCCTGGGCATCAATATTCTATTGAAGATGGCACTTATCCAACTTATCTTTCAGTAGATTACCTTTTGAAAAATAATCCTGCAATAGCAAAACAATCCTTTGAAGAATTTTCAAAATTGGAATTTCTTCAATTTGATGATTCGTTAGCAGAAAAAGCAAAACGAGAAAAAGCAAGGATGCAATAGGTGATATTATGAGTAAATTACCAAAAATTAGTGTTTCTGTTGAAGAAAGATTAATTTTACATTTATATGAACAAAATCATCAAAGGGATCGGTTTCTTGTAACTAATGCCGTTACTCGACCAGGTATTGCAGAAGCATGTGCTCTTCATCCACCAAATGTAAGTAGAAGTATGCGCATATTAGTATCAAATTCTACTGTTGAAGAACATATGCGTTCCGTCAGAGGTGATTCAAGGCGTCAAAAAACTTGGCAATTAACTGATGATGGTGAAAAAAATGCTGAAATATTATTAAAAAAATTAGGTAAATTAAAAGTATTGATTAGAAATCGAAATGGAGAATTATTAGAGGTTCTTGCTTCTAATGCTGCTCATAGATTAGAATCTGAATTATCATTATTACAAATATTAATGCACGCACTACACGAAGGAGTTCTTACTTATGGAGATATAAGATTTGGACCTATTCATAAAAAAGAAAATATTAATTCAAATAAAGATCGAACAATTCTAATGAGTGGTGCTCATTCTACATATCAAACTCAACCACCCCCAATAAGGCAAATTCATGGAAGAAAAAATGAATCAAAAAAATTAGAGAAATGGTATAATTCTATTTCGCCATGTATGGTTGTTACTGGAATTGCTGGAATTGGGAAATCAACACTTTGTGCTGAATGGTTAACACAAAAAAAACATGATTGTATTTGGTATCCATGTCAACCATGGGATAATGAATTAGGTGTAACAATAAGTTTACTTCATGCTCTAGGAATTAGAGAAAATAAAGACCAATTCCATCTTATTGAAACATTACCTCTTTCACCTGGACAACCATTAGAAATTGATATGTTAAGGCGTAGACTTATTGAATATCTTAATACTAATAATATAAAATTATTATTTGTATTAGATGATGTGCATAATCTTCCCAAATCCGCTATGAAATTAATTGGTGCTTTATTACAAATAACTCAAAAAACAAAATTGCGCTTACTTTTAATTTCTAGAAAAGAATTAAATTTCTATGATAGAAGAGATGTTCATACCCGTAAACAAGTAACTGAATTATCGTTACTTGGTTTAACAATAGAAGAATTAAATTCATGGTTAAATTATTTTTCAAAGGAAGAAGTTCCTTCTGCAGAAGAAATTCATTCTGTTACTGGGGGGCACCCTTTAGCTGTTGAACTTTTAGAAATATATGGTCAAACTGTACATGGAGATTGGTTACGATTTTTAGATGAAGAAATTCTTAACGTTTTACCAAAACAAGAATATGAATTATTGGCAATACTTGCCAATTCAGAAAGGCCAATTCCATGGAATGATTTAGCAACTTTATGTAAATATGATGGAAAACCACCGGAACAGTTAATCTCCCACGGATTATTAATAGAATTAAATGAGGGTTTATGGTTACATGAAGCACTATCAGAATGAATAATACGGGAAGTTGGAAAATTACAACAAGAACGTAAAAAAATATTAGATTCAAATAATTAACACAAAAAAATAAATCATTCATCTTCCTTGACATCTAAATTTGTATTGATATCTCCGGCAATTGCACTATCTTGAATATTGTATGTAATATTTTGAATGACTGTGGATGATTTTGTTTCCTCTTCGGGTTCAGGCTCTTGTAAATCCACCCCCTGTGTATCTAACCAACTATCAAGATTTATTTTTGATGCAGCACCTGTTCTTTGATCTGCAAGTTGTCCTTCATTAAATAAAACCAAAGTAGGTATTCCTCTTACTCCAAAACGGCCAGGTGTGTTAGGATTCTCATCAGTGTTTACTTTAGCTATTGTAATTTCTCTTTCCTCCGCAATTTGTTCTAATATTGGTGCTACCATCTTACATGGTCCGCACCATGGAGCCCAAAAATCAACAAGTACCCATCCTGTTCCGGTTATTTCATCAAATGTTGCATCCGATGCATCAACTACTTTGCCCATAATCTCTCCTGTTGCTAGACAAATTAAGAGTATTTGCTATTAATTAAGAAAATATTCATTTTTAAGGATGTTACCAAATCTTTCATCATTATTTCATTAACCACTATAAGAGGACCATTTAACCGATATCTAGAGCCGAATGATTATAGCACCCAGTATTCTAACTGCTGATTTTTGTGAAATTGGTAAATTAGTTGATGATGCGATAGATGCTGGAATCAATTGGTTACATCTCGATATTATGGATGGAAATTGGGTTGTAAATAAAACAATAACATTTGGGCCTGCAATTATTAATTCAATTAGAAAAAGAGTTGGGGATGAAATTATACTTGATTGTCATTTAATGATTACAAATGCTGAACAAACATGGGAACAATTTGCGAATGCAGGAGTTGATCTTATAATCGTACATATTGAAGCTATAGAACACATGGATGAGATTCTAAAAAATATCTCAAAAGCTGGGAAGAAATCTGGAATTGTATTTAATCCTGCTACACCCGTAGAAGATGTATTACCATATTTAGAAAAAATTGACCTCGTATTAGTAATGTCCGTAGTTCCCGGAAAAGGTGGTCAATCGTTTATGCCTGAAGTTGAAAATAAAATTAGGACTCTTAGAAAAGAAATTGATATTCAACGTGGAAATAATGGTAAAGATGTGAAAATTATGATTGATGGGGGCATTAAAGCACACAATATCTCTTTAGTAAAAGAGTGGGGAGTAGATGTTTCTGTTGTTGGTTCTGGTTTAATTAATGATAGAGGCACAATTAAAGAAAATTTGGATGAAATACAAAATGCATTAAAAAAATAAATTGATTTGTATCAAATAAATTAAAATTAAGATGTTATTAGCATTAATCGTGCCAACAGTCGAATGGATGGAAAATGAAGTTCGTAAAGTTCTTCCAAACTGTATTATTAAAATTACAGATTTAACTGGAGGTGGTGATCATTTTCATCTAAGAGTTATTGATGAAGAATTTGAAAATAAAAGGCCTTTGGCTAGACAAAAAATAATTCTTAATCATTTTAAACAATTTATTCCATTTCAAGTACATGCGCTTGATATACAAGCCTTAACTCCAACACAAGCATCTAATATTTCTGAAAATGTTTTTCATCCCCATGGTGGTGGCCAAGGTGTTCATTCAAAGTCAATAGAGCGCAAAAAACAAAAAGAAAATGGTGATAGATAATGGAATTATGGAGTAATGAATGGTTAGATAATATAGTAGCAGAACATGATTTAGTTTTATTCATGAAAGGAACTCCTGAAGAACCACAATGTGGCTTTTCGAATAGGGCTGCACAAGTTTTAAATTCATTTGGAGTTAGTTTTGCAGCAATTAATGTTCTTATGGATCATCGTGCAATTCCTTCAATCTGTGAATGGGCAGATTTCCCTACAATGCCACAAATTTACGTGCATGGAGAATTAATTGGTGGTTCTGACATTGTTCTTGAAATGTATGAATCTGGAGAATTAAAAGAAATGTATGATGCTGGCCGTCAAAATTAAGAACGTCCAATAACAGATATTAATTTATAGAATTATTTGAATTAGGTATATTATGGAAGTTGAAAATATCCCACAATTTATAGATTATGAAAAAGATTCAATTAATGGATTTTTAGGTGTTTTAATACATTTTATATTGATTATATTGTTTATAATTACAATGGGTATGTGGAACGTTGCTTGGCCTATTGCTCTATTATCTACAATGACTCTTGGGCCTTTAGTTTTTATAATGTTTAATTCTTATGTAATTGTTAATCCAAATGAAGCTGTGGCATTACAATTTTTTGGAAAATATGCTGGAACCACAAAAAAAGAAGGTTTTGGTTTTTTTATAAATCCGTTTTTTTATAAAATTCATGTTTCGTTAAGAGTACGTAATTTTGAAACTGTTAGATTAAAAGTTAATGACGTAAATGCTAATCCTATTGATATTGCATGTGTTGTTGTATGGAAAGTTTTTGATGCTGCAGAAGCATTATTTGAGGTAGATGATTATGATCATTATGTGAAAATTCAAAGTGAGGCTGCATTACGAGGCATGGCTACAAAATATCCCTATGATATTATTGAAGAAAAAGACTTAGGAGGGGTTTCACTTTCTAGTCATCAAGAACAAGTTGCAGTAGAATTAAAAGATTCTTTGAAAGACAGATTACAACGGGCAGGTATTGAAGTTCTTGAGGCAAGAATTAGTCACTTAGCATATGCTCCAGAAATTGCACAAGCGATGCTTAGAAGACAACAGGCAAGTGCTGTAGTTGCTGCTCGTAGAGAAATTGTAAATGGGGCTGTTGGAATGGTTGAATTAGCTTTGGAACAACTAACTGAAAAAGACATTATAACATTTGATGACGATAAAAAGGCAATGATGGTAAGTAATCTTCTCGTAGTACTTTGTTCTGAAGATAATACAAGTCCAATAGTTAATGCTGGATTATAAGGCGATAAAATGGCATTTTATTCTAAACATGCAATTGCTCTTGTATTAGTTCTCCTTGTGTCTCTTCCAGGCTGTTTTGGTTCAAACAATAATTCACAATCGAATCCTCCTGATGATTCTTTAATTGACCCTCCCGGTGATTCTTCGATTGATTCTCCAACATTACCTTGTGCGAATGGATTTAATTTGTTTGGAAACGAGGTTATTTTTACTTACGAAGGTTTTGAAGATGTTGAAAATGATGACCCTCAAAATACCATCTTTAAACGTTGGGAAGGTGGGCACAATGACTCTTATCAAATTGTTACTGATATTGTAAGATTTGGAGAAAAAGCATTTCGGATTGATATTACTCCTAATGAAACCACTCAAGGTGGTGCTGACCGTCCTGTGAAAAATCGTGTTGAATTTGGAATTAGTCCTGGCCATCTTGAATGTGATGAAGTATGGTATGGTTGGTCATTCATGATTCCTGAGGATTTTATTGATAGTCCGGAAAATGGTACTGGGTTTAATGTGATTGCCCAATGGCATGATCAATCAGGTGATCCAGATAATCGTTCTACTTTGAATCCGCCGATTTCTGTTCTTTATGGTACTAGAGATGGTTTAACAGGTATTGGTTTGAAGTATGGATTAAATGATATTAATCGACATTTTATGGCTGAAGAAATTATAGAAAAAGGTGTATGGTACGACCTCATCTTTCATATTGGTTGGTCTGAAGATTGGGATGGTTTTACCGAAGTGTGGATGAATGGTGAAATGATTACTAATGGAACAGTAATGGGGCCAAACATGCATCATTGGCGGGCACATTATTGGAAAGCTGGATTATATCGTGGTGAAATCGGACAAGATACAACTTTAACGAATAATTCAATTTTTTATGATGAATTTAGAATTGGTCAATCTTATGATGCTGTAAATCCAAGTCAATAAAATAACCAATCTATTATCTCTCCCAAAATTGCCAACTGCGGCTTTCTTCATCCCACCATTCATAACTTCCATCTGAGAGTTCACGCCAATCACGTCCCTCTTCATCTTTCCATTGGCGAACTTCTGTTAAGGATAAATCATCATCATCATCCCATTCTTCATAATCATCTTCCTCATTCATAAGATACCGTAACAACAAGAGTAAGCATACAACTGCAAATAATACTCCCCCTATTGAAGTTGCCATAAGGAAAGCATTTGAAGAAAATATACTTGGTTCCTGTTTCATCTGTACATCAATTGTAAAACTCCAACTATTATTTTCGTCTTGTTCATCAACTACATGTTCAGGATCAAGGATTACAATTACATCAAGTTCTCCTAACCAATCGGCTTGCCACGAAAAACTTGTTTCTGCGCGTGATTCTCCATCTAAAAATCGTATTGATTGGTTTCCTACTTCTTCATCAAGAATCCATATTGAAACTGTAAATTGTTCATCAGTTGACTCTCCCAGATTAGAGATAGTAATGTTGATCTCTGATAAATCTCCTCCTGTGAGAGGAGATGGGGAAATCTCAAAATAATGTATTGAGAGGTCAGAACGTTGCTCAATAACAGGTAATTGTAAAGGCCATGTATAACTCGAACCTTTTCCAGCAAGATGATTACCAGCATTATCTGATAATGTAAACCAGCATTCAAGTACATCACCATGTTTAGGTGATTGATGATTTAACTCTACAAGATAACGTGAAACATCGCTACTCAATTGTATTTCAGCTAATGCAGAAAATGATTCACCCACTATATTCAAACCCCGACGGATTGTACAATTAACAATAAAATCACCATCTTGCAAACCTGATTCAGATTCACTAACATCGAGTTGTAAAATAAAACTTGTAGAATTGGCGGACACTAAAGTGGGTTGGTTGCTTACTAATACTGGAGCAACAGCATCTACTCTCAAATGTATGGAATCATAGGCTAATTGTACCTGACTTATACCACAATTTGCAATTAAATTGACTTTATGAATTCCATTATTTTGTACCTCTATTTCATCACTAAAATTACTACCCTCTAATGAAAGAGGGATGGGATTTCCCAGGGGTACTTCAAATTGTAACTCATAACAATATTCGGGTGGGGCTATATTAGCAGAAGTATAACGAATACTGCCACTAAACTCTACATTTGCTCCTAACTTTACCCAAGAATTATCCTGTAAATTTTCACCACTGATAACATCTATACTCGAAGCCATAAAATCAGTAACTTGAATATCTGCATTAAAATCCCAATCTAATCCTGTTGAAAATGTTTGCAAACCTGAAGAATC
>CAZMJH010000018.1:9824-11485 GCA_964566595.1 uncultured Candidatus Poseidoniales archaeon | reverse complement strand
ATAAATCTGCTAAAAATATCAAAATTAAGAGTAAATCGGATAGGGCTAAAAACATCCATTTCAAATCTTTTTCAGCAATTATATCGAAAATTGTTCTTTCACTAAAAAATTCTAAATCATAAACTATTATTGCAATATTTGCAATTGTCAAGATAAAAATAAGATAATCATTAGCCCACCAAGGTTGCTCTTCAGTAGTGTACCTTTCATCAGTACTCTCAGCCATATTTATTCCCATAGAGAACTCATTATTGAGTGTTATTATTGAAGGATTAGGGTTTCATAGTTCTATGTTGACGGAACAATATGACCAGAGGTGATGCACCACTAGGTAGATTGTTTCGACATATGAGTGCACATCGAAAGACGGTTTGGCTTGCATCAACTTGTAGTGTAGTAAATCGATTATTTGATCTTGCTCCACCAGTACTAATTGGAGCAGCAGTAGATGTAGTTGTTCGTGGTGAAGGATCCTACATCTCTGAATTAGGAGTTAGTAATGTACATCATCAATTATGGTTACTTGCAGCGATAACATTCGTAATTTGGGGTTGTGAATCATTATTCCAATATTTGTATGGAGTGTTATGGAGAAATCTTGCTCAAACTGTTCAACACGAATTAAGATTAGATGTTTATGGCCATATTCAGAATTTAGAGATGGGATGGTTTCTTGATCAATCTAAAGGTAATTTGATGGCAATTATGAATGATGATGTTAATCAACTTGAGAGGTTTCTTGATGAAGGCGCAACAGATTTATTGCATGTTGCTACAACTGTAATTGTCATTAGTACGTTGTTTTTTATTATTGATTGGAGAGTTGCATTATTTTCAATAGCTCCTATACCTTTGATTCTTTGGGGATCTTTTCGTTTTCAATCACGTATAGCACCAAGATATGCTGATGTACGAGCAAAAGCAGGGAATATTGGAACACTTTTAGAAAATAATCTTACAGGAATAACTACAATTAAGAGTTTTACCGGAGAAGAAAAAGAATATGAAAGATTACGTGTAACTTCTGAAGATTATTGTGAATCAAACAGACATGCAATAAGACTCAGTGCAAGCTTTATTCCAATAATTCGTATGGCGATACTTATTGGTTTTACAGCCACATTACTTTTTGGCGGAGAATTAACTTTAAATGGCACAATTGAAGTTGGTGAATTCAGTATATTGGTATTTATGACTCAAAGATTATTGTGGCCATTAACAAGATTAGGAGCAACATTCGATCTTTATCAAAGAGCAATGGCTTCAACAAATAGGGTACTTGATTTATTAGAAACTAAAATTACCATGGAAGATGGAACTCAAAAATTATCTGATGTCAAGGGGAAAATAAGTGCCGAATCATTGAGTTTTGCTTATCCTGAAAGAGATACAACACTTATTGATGTAGATCTAAATATTCCTGCGGGTTCAACCGTTGCTATTGTAGGCCCTACGGGTTCTGGAAAAACAACATTAGTACGTTTATTGTTAAGATTTTATGACCCCAATAATGGTTCAATAAAAATAGATGGAATAGATGTTCGCGAGATTAAATTATCTTTTTTAAGGAAATCAATTGCATTAGTAAGTCAAAGAGTAACATTATTTCCAGAAAGCGTTAGAGAAAATATTCGTTATGGTAACCAAAATGCAACAGATGA
>CAZMJH010000018.1:2065-9814 GCA_964566595.1 uncultured Candidatus Poseidoniales archaeon | reverse complement strand
AGAAGCAATGGAATTTATTAACACTCTTCCCAAAGGATTTGAAACAAAAATTGGCGAAGGAGGATACAAATTATCTGGTGGACAAAGACAACGGTTATCTATTGCTAGAGCATTATTGAAAGATTCACCAATATTGATATTGGATGAAGCAACATCTTCAGTAGATAATGAGACTGAAGCGGCTTTACAACGTAGTTTAACTCAAATTAGTAAGGGGAGAACAACATTAATCATTGCTCATAGGCTTTCTACAATTCGTAATGCTGATAATATATATGTCCTTGAAAGTGGTAAAATTATAGAATCAGGAACACACGAAGTTCTTGTTTCGAAAGGTGAATTATATAAACGTCTGTGGGATGTTCAAACAGGAGTACAATGAGAGTACTTAAGTTGAGAAATTTTCTTTAGAAGAATCATAATAATAATGAAAGGTTATTCAAGTAAATCATCAAAAATTTCTGAAATTGAAGAATCTTTCTTCTGAATTGCATTGATGTCTCCTGAAATTGCACTATCTTGAATATTATAGGTTATATTTTGATGAATAATTTGTTGAGAACTAGGCTTTGGCTCGATTTCTGTTTTTTCAATTGTTGGTTGATGTTGTTCTTCAATTTTTAATTCAGGGATAATTCTAGTTTGATTAGGTATTATTGGAGTATGAATTATTGGAGAAAGAACTCCTTTATTCGTTTTCCTTCTTTTTATTTTTTGAATTATTTTAATTGAACTAATAATCATAATAATTATAATAATTATACTAAAGCATCCGAATATTTGAAAATTTAAAGTTCCCCCCACTGTTCCTGAATCTTCAGTAGAATCTTCATTAGAATCTTCATTAGAATCTTCATTAGAATCTGGCAGATTATCACTGTCGTAATCTTCTACCAAAATTTTAACGTATCCACTATTAGTGTTGCCTGAAGAGTCTGAAACAGTTAAATTGATTGTATGAAGACCGATTTCAAGATTACTAAAATCAACATTTTGATTGTTACTATATGGTATGTCATTTAACGACCACGAATAATCAAGTTGAGAATTGTCAAGATCATTTAGAACATTATCAGATCCATCTCCATATAACCAAAATGCACTACCAAACGCTATAGTATATTGTATAAAATGCGTGTCGGGTGTACTAATGTCCTCCACAAAATCCTTATGACACTCTTGTACTTGGTTTGAGCAACTTGAATCTAGATACACATTTGGATCTACTTCGTCAATTATTGTGATTGAGAAATTATAATATGCATCTTGATTTATAATATTTGAATGGGCTTTAAGAGTCATATTTTGTTCTCCGAGACAAAATAGCGACGAAAATATGAATGTTACACCATCATTGATTACACCATCATTGAGTCCTTCGAACGAGTCATGGATTAGTACATCATCTTTAAACCATATATATTGAATGTCATTAAGCATATAATTCCCTTCTACAAAAAACTCTACTCTAAAACTACATTCATAAAAATTATTATTTGCTGGCAAGATTATTGTATATGATTCATCTACTAGGGTTACTGGACCATCCTCTGAATCAATTATAATATTTGTAGATAATGATGGAATAACTTCTACAATAATTGTGCCGCGAAAAGTTTCTGCAGCATTGGTATTATCTAATATCAAAACTAACTCCATTAAATCATACATCTCTGGTACAATCCATGATAATGATCTGTTTAAATTTACATTTTCCATTAATGTTTCAGTAATGAAATAATTTTCACTCATTGTTTTTGTTTGAATATAAAAATCAGGAGAACCATTTAAGGGTATTATATCAATTAAAATTTCATCACCAGTTCCTAAACAAAGATATTTCAAATTTTCTATGGGCAATTGCCCCCCCATGGAATAATAGTCACATTTTAAATTAAATTCTGTTTTAACTCCAGCTGCAGTCAAATCTATATTGTGATACGGTGTCCAATGCCATTCAATGCTCTCTTTTATTGAAATGTCAATTTTTGCTGACGGCCAATCATCCTCACTTTGAAGATTAGAGTTATAAATAACAAATATATAATCAGAGTGAACTACTTTATCAAAATAAATAGAATTACTGGCGGATTCAAAGGTAGCAGATGGCATTACATAATCAAGATGAAATCCCGAATTAACTCCATTCCTAAAATTATTATAATTATTCCAACCATCAAACATGAATAAATTTAAATTTCCTTCTGAAATGGTTATGTCAAATTCTAAAACTGTCGTAGATAAATCTGTAAAATATATTGTCCAACAAGCACCTTCTTCGATTAATTCGAGGTTTGGAACCCCAAATAAATCAATTTCATTACATGAAAGTCCTCGTCCATTTGTTGCTGAAGATAATGGAATTAATGTCAATAAAAAAAACATTATTACAAACAATGCTTTTTCTCGCATAAACAAATCAATTTAGATTCAGGTATAAATTTTTCTTTATTTTTTCTAATTAACAAAACAAATTCTTGAAGTTTATAATTAACAAGGATTATATCTAAAATTAAAGAGGAGATATTATGGAATCTTCTGAACGTTTGAAATTATCTATCAATTGTTTGGCTTATTTTTCGTTTAGTTGGTTGATTTTAGGTTGGATAACTTGGGTTGCTAAAGGTTGTAAAACAATAATGCCATTTATTTCTGATTTAGATCTTTATCAGCCAGGAGATACAATTTTTACTTTAGGAGCAATGGGAAGTGGAATTTTTGCAGCATGGTGTCTTTTTGAACTTCATGCATTTAGACATAAAATGATTGTTAATAATTCGCACGGGATATTTTGGATAATTTTCAATTATGTGGCATTGGTCCCTGGAATTGTAGCAGCAACAGCATGTTTCAGAATAGGAACCGCTCCTTGGAATGTGGATATGATTGCACATGGAACTTTTGCCATGGATATTTTTTATGGAGGAGTATATTGGGGTGTTTTATCTACAATACTTACTATTAAATTACTAAAAGGACATGAAAGCTTTTTCAAAATTATTTCTATTAGAGTATTCACAGCTTCAGTTGCTGTAATCTCATTATGGCAGATGATTGCTACAGTTGCAAATGTTTGGGTAGAGGATTTTGATTGGGATGCATGGATTGAGTTAACAAATAATATGCAAGAATTCTGTACAAATAATACATACCCCTTGTTAAATGAAGGTGCTTTATGGGAGTGGTTATTGATAGGAAGTATATTAGCAACAGTTTTGACATTTAAACCTGAAATTAATTTATTTGTCAATGGAGAAGAAGAATAATTAAAGTTGATTTTATGCAATTACCACAGAATTTAATATCCGATAGAATTTTGAGAAAAATCTTAATTCTTGGAGTTTGTATGGTACTTGGAACATCAATTATTACTCAAATCATGTTACAAACAGGAGAAAATGTAAGAGCTAATTCTGTAGATCTTTCAGATCAAGTCCCAGGTTCTGATGATTATTTTAATTCATTAGTGTTGTTTCCTGATGGATTACCTCCATTTATTTCATCAGGAGGTGTTTATTCTCCAGAAATTACAATTTTTAATATTGGTTTTAAAATTGCAGGAATATTGTTTATTTTGATTGGACTCGAAGTATTTTTACGTACAGCTGCAAGTTTAAATTTAGATGATAAAAAAGAAAGAAAATATAACAATATTTCATTAGTTTGTTCAACAGTGTCAGGATTATCTCTATTTTTAATTACATTTTTCCCATTTGATAAAAAATTGATTTTGCATATAATTTTTGCAATTTTGATATTTATTTCTATTACGGTTTGGGTGTTTTCGTTTATGATTTCAAGAAATAAAATTGATTCTAAAATAGAGTTTAGAAATCAAAATTTGAATGAAATAAGACGTAAAATTGCTTTTTTTGGCATATTTTCTTTTATTTTTATGATTGTTTTTGTTTCATTAAAGATGCCATCAATCGGGGCTATAGGGGAATGGAGTTTGATGATAGCCGGACAAATTCAAACGCTTACCTTTATTCCCAATTTAAATGATAAAAAATAATTATATTTAGTAATGGAAACATAAACATATATGAGATGGGTGGTTTAAAAAAATGGCAATAGGTAATGTAGTAACAGATATTTCTGACGGAAGAATTGGAGATATTACTTTTATGTCTGCTAGTCCTTTTGAAGTTCATCATATACTTCTAAAAATAGATGAAACACCAAAACATCCTGTCTCTGGTCATCTTTTATTGCCTTCCAATACTGATGAAATTTTAGCTTGTGTTGTTGCATGCCATGGTAGTATGGGTTGGCGTGCTCATCATTTAGATCACATAAATTGTTGGTTAGAAGCAGGAATAGCAGTGTTTCGTTTAGATTGTTTTGAATCTCGTAATGTTCAAAGTATTGTTACAGATCAAATGATGGTAACACATGCAATGATGCTTTCTGATGCTTTTGCAGCACTTGATTTATTGAAAACTCATCCACGTATAGATGGTGAAAAAATTGCTGTAGCGGGTTGGAGTTTGGGGGGAACAGTTGCATTATATTCTGCTTGGTTACCTATTGTGGAAGCACTTTCTCCAGAGAATAATTGTTTTGCAGCACATTTACCTATTTATCCTGCAGCACATATGCGGCCAGAGATTCAACGTTGGTCTAGTGCACCAATGCTTGTTTTACATGGAGACTCTGATGATTACACCCCTCTAAAACACGTAACAGATTTTACTGAAATTATTCAAACACAGGGTGCCAAAATTAAGGTTCATGTTTATCGAAATGCACACCATTCTTTTGATTCTGTAGAACCTGTTGTTTGGCTTCAGGAAGCAATAAGGCTTGACCATAGAACGGTTACAATTGATGCAAAAGGAGATCTTTGGTCGGAAGCAGAACCAGGACTAATTTTGCCACTCAATGAACCTGCTGAACGCTTAGCTGCTTTTCAGTATGCACAAAACTTCGGAGCTCATTTTGGAGGACAATCTGAAGCAAGAAAACACTCTTTAAAATTCGGAACTGATTTTTTACTCGAAACTCTATAATTCACTATTACTAGTTTTTTGAAAATAACCTTCTTGATAAAATGGAGGTAATTTTCCAATCCATAATATCACCAATATGAGTATAATTTGAATAAAAGCACGAATTATATGTTCAATGGTTGAAAAGTTAGTATCTCCCAAAGAAATATCATTAATCCACATATTCAGATTTGCCCAATATAAAACTACAAGCATGGCTACCATACACATAGCAGTAATTTTTGTAAATTTTGGAATCATAATTGTAATTCCAAATAATATTTCAAATACACCACTTGCTAAAACCCAAAACCTAGCATTGCCCAATATTTCAGGGACGATTGGCTCAAACCAAGCAGTATTGGTGAAATGAGAAATCCCAATCCATATGAAGGGTAATCCAATTAATATAGAAGCAATTCTATGAATATTCATTCATTCACCAAATTTGAAATTCTTTTTTTTGCAATTTCAATATATTCTTCTGAAATATCACAACCAATATATTTTCGATTATTTTTCAATGCCATTTTGCAAGTTGTACCTGAACCACACATTGGATCGAATACTAAATCCCCTTCATTAGTCCAAGATAAAATGTGATCTTCTGCTAACTTTTCTGGCATTACGGCGGGATGTTCAAATGCAATTTTATCACTGGTAGTTCCATGCATTCCAACCGCATATTCCCAAATATTTGTTCTTGCTTTCTTTGAATTTAATTTACCAAGAACTTTGTTATTTACTCCATCAGGTCCTTTGTTCGCAGGCATTTTTTCGTATCCTTGCCTAACTGTATCAATCATTATCGGATTGTATGTATTCGGCTTTCCTTTTGAAAATACGTGCATGAATTCGTAGCAATTTGTATATGCATTAGAACGCATAAAGGGAGTGTTTTTTTTGCGGTAAATCATAATGTCATGCACATTAAAACCAATTTCTTGAAAGTAAAGTGCATGTTTAAAACTAGTTAGTGATTTATTTCCATTTTTTATTTTATCACCAACAACCCAAACTACAATTCCCCCCTCTTTTGTAATTTTAAATAATCCTTCAGCTATACCTTTGAAATCAAATTCATACCCTTCATAATTCCTCAATTGATCATATGGTGGAGAAGTTACTGTTAAATCAATAGAATTTTCTTCCATTGAATTCATTAATTCAATGCAATTTTGATTTGTTAAATAATTAATTTTCATTTACAAATACCATCAAATTAGATTGGACAAGTCATATCTGTGCCACAACACATTGGGGATTTTATTTTCCCACAACCATCAGGGCATCGCGCTACTGCAACAACACGACCATCAGCAGTTGTAATCGTATCGTGAACAAGGTCATTTTCACATTTTGCACATTTCATCCCAACAACGCCCATTCCACAAGACGCACAAGAGTATTGAATCATGCACCTTCCAATTCTTTGAGGTGTATATCAATTTCGTTTTATTTTTGTAAAGTTCTTTAGAGAAACATAAACATCTAAGATACATTATGTCTATTTGGAATCAATACCTTGACAGTTAAGTTATTGTTCCCACGCACGTATGAGGAGATATCAATATGCAATTCTGTTTTCAATATTGGTAGTATTGAGTCCTTTGTCAAGTACATTATTTGGATTAGATTTTTTACAAAATTCATATGATAATTCATTTTCTGTTGTGTCAGATGATGCTTCCGAAGCAAGTGATTACACATTAGTGTATGAATTAGATATTGGAACAACTGATAATTACAATAGTAATGGGATTAATTATGTAATAGATAACAGTGAGGATATTGATTTTACCTTTGATAGGGTTGCTTACCATTTAGAACTGCAACGACCTGGGGAAGAACGAATTTTTGTATATGTTTCATTCCCTAGTCTAACTCTTTATGTGGATGAAATAGGGGTTCCTCATTTTGCAACAGGAGTTGTTTATCAACAATTAATAGAAGATATGCATGTGGAATCTAATCATCCAAGTTTAAGTCAAATATCTGATATAGACACAGGAGTAATAGAATTTTGGCCAAATAATTACCAACAAACAAATTCAATCAGCGTTCCTGGAGCAAGTGATTCAGTATTTGATTTTGGAGATCAGATTGCCAATAACAATCCAGGATATGGAAGTATGCAACTTCATGATTATGCATCTCAACAGACACTGTTTTCTTACAATAGATGGGGAGAAGATAACATCGGAGATTTGGGAATTGGAAATAATCCTGATACTTCAGGAAATCCTGATTGGACATTTACATTAACTACGGATGATTATGTTTTGAGCACTCTTAGAATTTTAGTTAGGGAAGGGTCCTCTCCTTCTGGATTAGCAATAGAACTAGATTCTCCAGATTCTCACCAGATTGTTCAAAGACAACTAGACAATAAAGGCACATTTCCAATAAATGGAAAAATACATTTAGATTGTGATTTTATTGAAGCAAGATTGATTTCAATTGACACCAATCAACAATCAATCGGTGAACCGGGAGAATGGAAAACTATTGCAGATTCTTACAAGCCTGCGGGCTCCTCATTTTATGGTTCTATTCAAGCAGATACTGGTTGGTACCGTATGGAAATGAAATTTTCATACCAAGGGGTTCCAATAAAATTTGAAAATGTATCTCCAATAGGAGTTGGAGAAGTATTCATAATTGCTGGGCAATCTAACTCTGCAAATCATGGAGATACATTGCTTACTCCACAAGACCCAAGAGTTAGTTCATGGGGGCCTGATGATTGGAGAATAGG
>CAZMJH010000018.1:0-2055 GCA_964566595.1 uncultured Candidatus Poseidoniales archaeon | reverse complement strand
AGATCCGCAACCCATCGCAACAGGTTCAGGAGGTTCTCCTTGGCCGGCTTTAGGAGATAATGTAGCACAACGCTACGATGTTCCGGTTGGATTAATTTCAGTAGGGTGGGGAGGAACTGCAGTAAGTCAATGGCTTCCTGATGCTAGTGATGACTTATTTTCAAGAATTGTATTAGCTTTAGATGAAGTAGGCCCAAATGGTGCCAGAGCATTACTTTGGCATCAAGGTGAAAGCGATTTATATCTTGAAACTAGTACTGAAGATTATACCGTGATGCTTAGTGAAGTAATTACTGCAAGTAGAATAGAAGCAGGGTGGGAATTGCCTTGGATTGTTGCTAGAGCATCTTATTTGCCGAATTATGAAACTTCAGAGATGGAAATAATTGTTAATGCACAACAAGCAGTAATAGATGCAGATCCACTTACTTTTGAAGGCCCATATACTGATGATTTAATAGGAGATCAATGGAGATATGATAGTGTTCATTTTAATGAAGTTGGATTAATTGAACACGCTAATCGATGGGATTTATCAATAGTTGCAATGATGCCGAATTATACAAATTATGATGAAGGGGATGATGATGGAGACGGAATTAGAAATGAAAATGACAATTGTTCAGATACTCCAGTAGGTGAACCAGTTTACACAGATGGATGCAGTGATAGTCAAATTGGTAATGAAGTGCACTATGAATGCCTCGGATTTAGTAATGTTACTCATGACTATAACTATTCATTACCTTCACAAGATTCATTCATTATTACAGCGATGATTAACAATTATTGCAATGAAGAAATAATGTATCCAAGCACACATATTGTCAACAATAATAGTGGTATTTCAACAAGTTCAGATTCTCCGAATTGGAGATATATTATGGGAGAGGTAAATTCAGAATTCTCCTATTATAATGTGACCTGGGAAATTACAAGAAATATTTCATTAGTCCCGGATGGAACTCAAATTTTCCTAGAATTGCACCCTACAAGAGATAATTGTTTTGAGAACTGTTCTAGTAACCAAGATTATCAATATGATTTTTCAATGATTTTTGGGAATTTAAATCCACCGGCAAACGACACCAATATTGATGATAATATGGAGAATAATACTGAAAACGAGACTACAAATCTTGTAGAAAATAATACAGGAAACGATACTGAAGATAATATTGAAGAAGATCTACACTTCGCAGATAGTGATCGTGATGGCATAGAAGATTCTGAAGACAAATGCCGTGGGTACGATGATTCAATAGATTCCGATTCAGATGGAATCCCTGATGCTTGTGATACATTAGCAACTGTGTCTGTAGAATCTGAAGAATCTAATTTAGCTTTAATTTCTGCCTTTGTGCTAGGTTTAATCTTAATGATTTTAATTGGTTTCCTCACTGTTGGAATAATTAAGAAATGAATTATTTAACGCCTACCAGGGATATTTTTTTCAACCCAAGAAGAACCGGGGGTAGGGTCATAATCATCAGAATCATCATAATAGGATTCATTATAATTTCCACCGGCCTTCTTTACTATACTACTTTCTTCTTTAAACTGTTCAGCTTTTCTTTCAAACATATTACGCAGAAGCAATGAATGTTGAATTTTAACTTTATTTTTTTCAATCATCCTATCAATTGCATCTTCTACACCCTCTAGGCCACTTTTAGATTCAACAGATTCTAATCTACGTTTGAAACGTTTGAAACGCCGATGTTTACTTCTACTAAGGAAAATTACGAAAGGAAACATCAGTAGTGGTATTAGATATTCACTAGTGATGATTGAAATTAAAGCACCAAGAGAGATTTCTAAAGCTTCAGGATCATAAGAATCAATAAAACCTTCACCAGGTTTGTAATAAAATCCAGTATCTTGTTCACCATACATATTCAGTGGAGTTGTATTCTTATTCCAAGCATCACTACCTCGTTCAATTTCAAATTCATTAGGATAGCCATCATCATCCCAATCATCATCTAAATCATCTGGAATGTGATCTCCGTCATAATCTTCAGGTGTTGATTCTGAATCATATGGATCATATAC
>CAZMJH010000017.1:0-11692 GCA_964566595.1 uncultured Candidatus Poseidoniales archaeon | reverse complement strand
ATCTTCTAATTCACATTCTTCAATAGATGCAATATTCACTTTCAATTCGTTATTTTCTTCAGATAATTCTATTCCAACATTTTCATCTATATTTTCAAGTGTATTTCTAAAATCATTTACAACCAGATTCGTATATCCTGAATATTCAAAGTAATCACCTACAAGATAATTAGGGGCCATTACTTGAAATTCCTCATCACCATAAACATTTGTGGGAATTACTACTAAGATAAGTAAACTAACCATAAATATTGAAATTTTATTCATCTTCACCATCTCGTTTGTTCTCCAAAAATTGTAGCTAATTCAAAACTACCATCTACCCAGCCAGACATTAATTCTAAACTTTCACTGCGTAAGGCAATACCTTCTGCTATTGCACTACTATTCAACGTAATTGTAAATGCTGTAAATATTTTGTAAGATTCTAATTCAACTACTAAACCATGACTAGCCCAATCATAAAGAGTGAGAGTAGAATCCTTAGATATATTAGAGGAAATATTAATCGATACTGAATTTGATTGATTTAATGTCCAATTCGTATATTTTCCAAGATAATTGATTCTGATAGTTTCATTTTCAAGTGAACTTCCATTGAGTAGATTCACTGTTAGGTTGAATTTAATTGGTGAATTTAATGTTACATTTGTCGTATCAAATAAAGATTCAAATTCTATATTAATTTGTGAAGTGGGTATTTCTCCAGGTGCAAATGAGATTAATTTGGAATATGCAGGGACTCCTAACATAATATCTTCCTGCCATTCGATTAGTGATCCACGTATTTCTGGACAATACCATCTATATTCTGTAGGTTCTCCTTCACTATCTGTTTGTTCAATATATGATGAATTTTCACAATTTGACCAAACTATGGGTGGCGCGGTATAATTGTTGTAATTATATGCAAATTCTTTTTGTTTTTCATTTCCTGGTGGAGAAAAATAGCCTGCATTTCCATCCCATGATTCATTTTGAATAAATGTTTGAATCCAACTTTCATTCCATTTTACTGGGAAGTCATAATATTCAGCATCTGTATCATATTCACGGGTGATTTCTGTATCAAGTAATAATTCAACTCCTGCTATATGTTCTAAATCGATATGTAAATCCGAGATTTCTCTTAATTTAGCATGATCTGAAATTCTAAACCATTGTGTGGAGGTATAATCTACAAGCATTGTGCCGGTAATAAGTCCAATTAATGGTGCAGGAAATGTTCCCGACCCAGAATAATAGCCTTCTTGTTTTAATTCATATACTGAATAATTTTGAGATTTATATTCAATAGTTGTAATGTCTACAACTGTACGTGTAGTTTGGCCTGAGAGGGGATCAGAAATTACAGTTCCATACCAATTTGGATCAGTTGGATCAATGAGAGATTCAACATCTAATTCTGTTTCATAAACCCAAGTATCTCCAATGACCATGTTAAAAAGTTCTATATCTGGGGGTATTTCTTCAATTTCTTCCAATTCTGCTAAACCAGAACCAATATTCATACTAATGCAGAAAAAAAGTAATGAAACCAAAATAGCTCTAAAGCGTCCGGAATTAGTCTGCATTAGCATTCCGAAGCGTCTCTGATAGAAAACCTAGACCTTTATTTTTTTATTTCAAGCCTTTCCTGGTGACCAACGTTTTAGTTCAAGAAAACATATTTCAGCATCCAATTCGATAGCACATAACCATGATTTATTTACTCCAGCAGCCAATCTTGCCGCTAGGCATGCTTCATTCCAATCCGTAGGAGCTTCGCAATTTGGTACGATTAACCACGGTGCATGTTGAGAAGATAATTCTCCACTGTAAACTCTCCATCTACAACCATATTTGAATCCAGGTCGTGGCCAAAGACCTTTTTCCAGTAAGTGGCCAAAAATGTTTGTAATTTCATCTATTTTTTCTGAATTAAATTGAGATTTTAGCCATGTCTGCTCAATTTTAGCTAACCATGTGCCGCTGGCTTGAGGAACACCCAATTGAGGAATTGGCATTTCTTTGTATTCTATTGGAATCCAATATCCTTCGCCAGAGGGTGTTTTTTGTTCCCATCCCTTGTTTAAGATTTCAAAATCTTTTTTTGATAGATCAGAGGGTTTTTTCAAATCACCTTTTGGATTTACAATATTAAGCCTATATGCTGTTACGTCAAATTCTCCATCTACAACTAAAATTTCTGCCATTCTATTGTTTTGATGAACTGATTCAACCCACGTAAATAAACTATGCCAATTTATTTCAGAACCATTACTTACCCATTTAATTTCTGCTGAGGGTGGATTTCTTGTGGGATGTTCACCTCTATTCCAGCGTAAACCCCATGAGTCTTTGTTATGTTCTAAATCCGAAACTTCTGCTAAAACAAGAACATCTCCGGGTTCTCTAATTGTATTCAATGCAGCAGCTCTATGCAACAATGTAATATCGTTAGAAAGGGTATTGTTAAGCCAATTATTGTCTGGAAGGGGAAGGTGTCTGTGCCAATGACAGAATAATACTTCTTCTGATGTAAGTACTGTGCCTTCATTTATTGGTAACCCAATTGCTGATTTATTCCATAATCTACTTGCGATACTTCCTGAAACCAACCATTTATTCTCAAATTCTGTGGGAACTTCATGCCGTCCATCATTTTCATTATTTCCAATTAATTCAAAATTAATATCGCGAATTCCACGTTCTCTAGGGCGCCCACCACCCCTACCACTTGGTTGCGACATGTATCTGCGGCAAGGTTTACACTTTTTGACTACATGGTATAAAATAAATTAGTGTAACCTTTCACAGGCATTGAGTCAGATGGCAAATACACTCCTTGATAGTTTTGAGCAAACTGAAAGAATATTGCTACATTTGCTTGAAAATGATATGGGAAACGAGGTGTGGGATCTTAGTGGGAAAGTGGCTCAAAAAGGAATTTGCTTAGCAACAGGAATTTCTAGAAAACATGTAAGTAGACCTCTTGAGAAGTTAGAATCTAAAGGTTTAATTGAAAAAGATCATGGCCGTCCTGATGGTTATCGTCAAAGAGTTTTAGTTTATAGGATGACAAATAAGGGTAGAACTACTGCTAAAAAATTACATAGGAATATACTGGATCGGCCAAGTCCATTTTATAAAAATAAAACAATAGGTTCTAGTGTAAATGACGAAGATTCATTAGTGGAATGGTTAGCAAATGTACGTACAGATGGAACAAGAGATGAGAATATTCAAGATCAGGCTCAAGATGATGGAGAGAAATTTTTACGTAAACTGATTAAAACCGCGATGAGAGATGGAGTGCTTAGTGATGATGAACGCGTACTTATTGATGAATTGGTTGAACAATTATCATTGAGTAATAAATCATTAAAGGCAATAATTGATGAAGAACGAGTTGAATTAGAAAAAATATCTTCTGGAGCAGAATCCGTGTATGTGGAAATGCTTGACAAAGTTTGGGCAGAAATTGGTGTAGAAGAAAGTACAACTGCATTATTAGATGCATTAGCTGAATCATTGAGATTAAACCCTCAAAATCGTAAAAGATTAGAAATTGTGACAAGAAAACGTCATGCATTACTCAAAACGTTTAACCCTGCTTATCAACCCTATATCGAAGCAATATGGATTGCAATGTCTGATAAATCAATTAGTTTGGAAGAAGATGCAATACTTAGGTCCCTTCGTTTAAGTCTTGGAATCGGAGAGGATTTAAATTCACAAATAATTGAAGCAATACGTTCACTTTTGGCTGAGTCTTAATCTGTTATTTCCGCCTTAGTTATATTCTTGTTTCTCTTCCAAGGGTTTGGGCTGGTGGTTCATATTAAGGGGATAAAATCAATATTTGCAATATTTATTCTTATATTTGCTGTATATTCAACAGCACCAGATATCCTTATTCAAACATTAGATGTTGAAGATAATATTACTTTTTATTCAGAAGATCAAGATGGCCAAATAGGTAGTTTAGTTCATGGTTGGGCCTTTACGGGTTTTAATACCGCTTATTCACAAAGAGACCAATTGAATGATTTTGACATAGATGCTTCAGGAAATATCTATGCTGTAGGTAAATTTACCGAAACAGAATCCTTTGGTGGCGGTAATCTTGTTTCAACTAATGGCGAAGATGGATATTTGATTAAGCTTTCAGAAGAAGGAGTTTTGATTTCAGCAAAGCAATTCCCTAGTAATTCAGATATGTCTATTGATAAAATATCAGTTAATTCTGCAGGAAATATTGCTATTTCTGGACATTTTTTTGGGACGGAACTTGATTGTGATGATTTTTCTGTAGAAAATAATATATCATACACAACTGATATTTTTGTTGCAGTACTTGATAGTAATTTTGATTGTATTTGGTTTAACTCTATAGGTGGAGAAAAAGATGATTATGTTAATGAATTAGTTTTCAATGATGATGGTTCAGTTCTCTTAGGAGGTATGATTCAAGACGTGGTTTATTTTGGAACAGAGGGAACTGATGGAACTGGTGAAGATGGTTTTGTTTGTAAGTTTACAAATCAAGGAAATCTTAATTGGGGTTATCGAATTAATGGTATAGCGGATCAATCAGTCAATGCGATTATGAAGCATTCAGACGGTAGTACGTGGGTTGGGGGAGATTCAGATAATAAGGCAGAAATAAATGGTGGTGGAGATAACAAAAGTTCTTCACAAGCGGGTTTTGTTTTAAGATTAGATTCTTCTGATAATGTTGAATCTTTAGTTCCAATCCCTGGTGTGGTGACGCACATTTTGACAAATCCTTCTAATTCTGATATTTTTATTGGTGGCACATTTAGTGGGGCAAAAAACTTTGGAGATATTGGGGCAACTAGTTCTGGTTATAGAGATGCTTTTATTGTAAAATATAATCATCCTGATAATTATTCAAATTTTAATCAAGCATCTAGTTCTGATGTTGTAGAACTCAATTCTATGTTATTTGATGCTAATGGAAATTTGCTTATCACTGGTTCATGGGGGAAACAATTTGATAATTTAGATTTGAATTTGGGCGATCTTAGTATAGATTCTCATGATTATATCGATGCATATGTGGCTAATTTAGATCCTTATGGGGATTGGATTTGGGCAATGAGGGGCACATCAAACAGGGATGATGTAGCGAATGTTGCTATGGTTGATTCTAAAGGTTCTTTAGTGGTAGGTGGAACCTTTGCAATTTCACATGAAGACGAAATTGAAAATGCGGTTCCTGACGGATTAGAATTCATAGGAATTACACTTGAACCTACAAGTCGCCAATCTCATATGTTTGTGTGGAAATTACTTGTGGATACAGATATGGATGGTATTGGTTCTATGCAAGATAATTGTGAAGGAGGCGAATCTGGTTGGACATCGGTTCCTAGTAATGATCGGGATTCTGATGGATGCAAGGATGATAGTGAAGATTCAGATGATGATGATGATGGTGTTTTTGATTCATCAGACAATTGTCCAAGAGGAGAAATAAATTGGATATCTGATATTTCTACTGATCCTGATGGAGATGGTTGCAGAATTGATTTAGAAGGACCATTTTTACAAGGAGATTTAGATGCAGATGGTATAATCGATGAACTTGATGTTGATAGAAATGACCCAATTAAGCGTAATTCACCATCTCAAGGAACTGAAATTGAAAATCTTCCCTTAAATGCAAGTGGAAATCGAACAGATTATGTTGGTGTACCTCCACTTCCAATGCTAGGGAATGATGCTGGAGAAAATATGGATTATGATGATGCATGGTTTGATGTTGATGGAGACGGAGATCTTGATTACCTTCAGTCCGGTGAAATTTTCCGAACAGTAAATGGTCAACTTGAATCAACACCCTCTATGAATTATTGTGAAGGTAATGGTTGTGAGGGTCCACTAGCAGTGGGTGATGTGAATGGAGATGGAAGATTAGATATTGCAGATTCTGCAGGAGTGCATTTGAATCTTGGGAATGGATTTTCCTCAACAGTAGATTGGACAGTTGATGGAACTTGTTCGGGCATAGTTACAGAAGTTGCAATGGGAGATATTGATGGTGATGAAAAATCAGATCTGTATATTGCATTCCAAGGTTCGGATGATTGTGTATATTATACCTCAACTGCAAGTAGTGGAAATTTATTCGATACAGGTGTAGCTATTGGGGGAAAAATCGGTACAACTATTGCTGTTGAAATTGTTGATTTCAATCTTGATGGCAATAATGATTTAGTTAGATTAATTAAAACTTCATATTTGCAAGTTATTTTTAATTCAGGAACTGCAACACCTCTAAGCTCAACAGTAAATTATCAATCACTTCCAATTCAATCCGCACAAGCCATAGATGTTGGTGATTTAGATGCAGATGGCGATGTTGATGTTCTTGTAGCCACTACTCATGAACAACCAGATAGAATATACATTAACAACGAAACAGGTGGAAAACATAATTTAACCTTAGAATGGACTTCTTATCACAACTCGTTTTCAAGTAAAGCAAAAATTTCTGATATAGATGGCGATGGAGATCTTGATTATTCATTAGGTGGCTCTATATATTTAAATCCAAGTGTGGGTCCTATTCTTGATTCTGATAGGGATGGATTGAATGACGTAGATGATGATTGTATCATCAATAGAAATTATTACACTAACGTCTTGATAGATATTGATGAAGATGGGTGTCACGATTTACTTGATGATGATGATGATGATGGAGATGGAATTGATGATGAAGATGATAATTGTCCAAGTGGAGAATCTGGTTGGACTTCAAGTGAAGCTACAGATCCGGATGGTGATGGTTGCACCTTAACAGAAGATACAGATGATGATGGAGATGGAGTATTAGATGGAGTAGATATATGCCCTAATTCAGATCAAGAGAGGATTTGGGAAGTAGACACAGAAGGTGTTGATTATGATGACAATGGAATTCCAGCAGAAAGTGGTTCTGAATTAGGCTGTCATCCCGGAGAAAGTGACAAAGATCATGATGGGATAGATGATGAAACAGATGCTTTACCCAGAGATAACACACAAGATACAGATACAGATGGGGATGGATTTTATGATAATCCACCCCCTGCAACATTGGCAGATGATTGCCCTCAAACTTCAGGAACATCAACAATAGATAGACAAGGTTGTATTGATTCAGATGGAGACGGGTGGTCAGATCCTTGGTTTGATGATACAGGCACAAAAAGAGGAGATATAGAACCCTTTAATCCATTAATTTGGGCTGATGAAACAGCAGATACTGATTTCGATTCAATTTTAGATATAGAAGATGATTGCCCTAACCTTGCAGGTTCTTCAACGCAAGATAGACAAGGATGTACAGATACAGATGGAGATGGTTGGTCTGATTCCGATGATTTATGGTCAATTTCGGATGGTGCTGATGCTTTTCCAAACGACCCAAATAAGCACCTTACATCTGATGAGGATAACAACACTGATGAGGGTGATAACAATAACAGTAACAACGGTACTGACAATAGTGGAGATAATATGAGTATTGATACAAGTTCTGAAATGACGTATTATTTTATTGGTGCTGGGGTACTTGCTTTTATTTTATTATTGGTATTTGTATTATGGATGCTAAGAAGAGGAGATGATGATGAAGATGATAGTCGAGATGAATATGCTGAACAATTACTTTCTGATGAAGAAGTAGTTGGCGGATTATTTAGAAAGAAAAAGCGCAAAAAGAGAATGGATGATCATGGTTATGCTGATCAAAAGGCACAGGTTGAGTTTGGTCAACGCCCTGGTGGAAGGCCAACACTTCAATCTGGAGTGCAAAAACATGACCAAGAATCGGGATACTATGGAGAAGAAACTAGACATGATTCATATTATGGAGGTGACGGGGGAAGTGCAAATATTGGTTCTGGTTATACACCTACAAATGATTTAAGAGGTAAAGTTGGAGATGATGGTTACGAATGGTTAGAATTCCCAGAGAATTCAGATCGTTGGTGGTGGCGTGAACGCCAAGGTGATAGTTGGTCACCATGGGAGTGAGGTGATTATTATCACGAATACAGAAAATTATGATGCAATAGATAACTTTCGTGAGATAAGAGATTGCGTAGAAAATTCTTCAGAAACATCAGCCATAGTTATTGGTGATGTGATGTTGGATAGATACGTATATGGTTTTGCAAATAATTTGAATCCAACGGCTCCGGTTCCAGTACTAAAGGAAACAGGTAGAGAATCAGGAGCTGGTGCTGCTGCTCATGTAGCTAGAAGTTTGCATGGTTTAGGGATGAAAACACTCTTATTTTCAGCAATTGGTGATGATTCAGATGGTGCAGAATTAGAAGAATCGTTAGAAAAATTAGGCATTGATACTTCTAATATTATTATGGTTGAAGGAAGAAAAACAACTGTTAAAACTAGATTAATCGGCAGTAGAGAGAGTTTGGTACACAATAAACAGATGTTACTTAGGTGGGATAGCGAAGACTCTGAACCATTACAAGAGGAATTACAAAAACCAATCATGGATGCAGTATTAGCTGCAATACCAGAAAGTAATATTGTAGTAATTTCAGATTATGGTAAAGGTGTGATAAATCCTAGTGCCGCTAAAAAAATAATGTCCTGTGCAAAATCAGCAAATGTTCCTGTCATATTTGATCCAAAACTAACAGGTTTACCCAATTCGTATGAGTCAGATGCTGTTTTATTCCAATCAAGAGGAATGGAATTAATGCGTAGACGTTTGAATTATGATACTACAGATGAAACTGCTCAACATTTAATTGAGGAAAATAAATGGCGGGCATTATTTGTCATAGGTGGAAAAGATGGTGTAACCTTACATCGATCGGGAATGGATTCAATAACAGTTCCTTGCACATTGTCACAAACACTTCAACAGATAGGATTGTTAGATGCAGCAGCAGCAGCATTGTGTGTATCATTATCTCAGGGATTAGATATGCCCGATGGAGCCATACTGGTTAATGCAGCGTGTGAATGTGTATTACAAGGAGAAGATATGGAAGGGTATGTGCTAACAAAAAAAGGTCTTGCCACACGTCTTGATGAAACCGCTTGGCAAATGCAAATTTCACAGCGTTGAGTGACTTAAATGAGTAGTTGGCCATTTGGAACAACGGCAGATGTTGGTATGAGATGTTATTCAACATCTGAAGATAGACTTTTAGAAGAAGCAGTTGCGGGAATGCAAACAATTCTTTTATCTTCAAAAGGAATGGAAACTTTACAAAATTTAACACGTGACACAGGCTCATTTATTATTAATTCTAAATCAGATAATTGGAGTACAATACTTGTGCTAATTCTTGAAGAAGTATTGTTCCGTGCAGAGGCTAAGGATGAATGGATTTGTGATGTACAAATTGTAACTAAATTAGTGGCAGATGAAGGCATTACAGCTAATATACAATATTCTAAAGTAGATACTGATCAACTTGAATTGGAAATTGAAATCAAAGCAGTAACTCTTCATGAATTAGCATTTGCATTTGTTCCCGAAGGAAATATGCTTGCTAGCAAATGGGCTGATGTCCCCTCTTTCGAGGGCCCAGGCTGGTATTGCGATGTTGTTTTTGACATCTAATCTTCAGAAGAATCGTCTTTTTCTTCAGAAGCAGGAACCCATTCATCTCCATCCCACTTCCAATCTCCATCATCACTTAGTTCCATATCTTTGGGATTTAATTTCTTTTTAGATTTATGTTCTACAGCTTCTGCAACAATGTCAGCAGCGCGTATACCTCCTCCTCTAGTTTCAATTTGAACCTCAATTCTAGATCTAACACGCTCCAACATTAATCCATGATGGGGCCCAAGTAACCTTAACATCAATGCACGTTCATATGATTCACTAATTTCTTCTAAAATAACAACATCTTCACAATCCATTAGTTCATCTTCATATCTTCTAGCACGCCTATCTCTTGTAACGAATGCAAATCCAAGATACAATACACTAGGAACACCAATTAGGATACCAATAAGATCCCATGCGCCTAATTCCACATTTGCACCAGGTACCCAAACACCACCCCATGGAGTTTCTCCAGAAGCAAATGCACTTGTTCCTGCAACTAATTCTTCCATGTCACTTGAACCATCGTTATCATCATCATTATCGATATTATCCCCCAGACAATCTTTGTCCCAATCAGACCATTCGGAAGGGCTATCGGGGAATGCGTCTTCAATCGACCATAATTCAAATGGTAAATCTAGACATGTTCTAGTTTCCCCATTTAATTCATCAACATATACATATTCAGAATACATCTCTTCATTTACAGGATCGGGATATCCATCATTATCTCTATCATTTATTGATGGGTCTCCATTGTATCCATTTGAGTTATCTCCTTTACCATCTTCATCGGCATCTACCCATTGAGTTGGTTCATCTGGGAATTGATCTTCTATATCATCAAATCCATCATTATCTCTATCATAAATACAAGATTTTGTATTGCCTGTTTCCTGATCAGTACAAACATCTGCTAAGGAAGCACCTTCACTAATATTGTCACCCAAACCGTCTTCATCAGAATCTAACCATTGAGAATAGATTTCAATAAACATATCAGGATCCCTTCCATTAGGATTATCTCCATACCCATCTCCATCAGTATCTTCACATTGAGTAGGGTCAGTAGGGAATCTGTCAGGATTATTCCCGTCTTGATTATCCCCACAATTATCTCCGTCATAATCAGTCCATTGAGTAGGGTCGCCAGGAAATACATCTGCAAATGGTCCTGTAGGGTTATCTCCATATCCATCACCATCTTCATCAATCCATTGTCCTGGAATGAATGGGAAATAATCGGGATTATTTCCCTCTAAATTGTCTCCATGTCCATCAAAGTCAACATCGCTCCATTGTGTTGGATCATCCTCAAATGAATCAATTTCATCAGCCCAACCATCTTCATCAGCATCAGGACAACCAATCAAACCATCTTCACTTGAACTTCCTGCATCTTTAGGACACCAATCAGAATTATCGCCTATACCATCATTATCAGAGTCAGCATCTTCATAGAAATCAGCAGGAAATGCATCATATTCATTACCTTCAGGATTATCTCCAAATCCATCACCATCAGCATCTTCCCACTGTGTTGGGTCATCAGGATGACTATCTGCATATCCGTATGGATGAGCTCTCCATCCACTACTTTCATCACTATATCCATCTCCATCCGTATCAATACAACCTAATCTATCATTAGTGCTGTTTCCATTTTCAAATGGACAATCATCCGCATTCACTCCAGTCTCTTCGTCACCAAATCCATCTCGATCACTATCAGCCCATTGAGTAGCATCTCCTGGGAAGTGATCCGGATTATTACCTGTGGTATTATCCCCATATCCATCCCCATCTTCATCAGACCATTGGGTATTATCCTCAGGGAATGCATCTACATTTTGTGAATTATTGCCATGATCAATATATCCATCACCATCCCAATCTTGGCTATTTCCTGTTGCTTCAAATTCATAAGGGTCATTTAAGTCACTAATTCCATCCAGATCCGTATCTGGACATCCAAATCTATCAACTACACTGTTTCCAAATAGGAAGGGACACGGATCCCCTGTATCTGCAATTTCATCACCATCTGAATCAATACAACCAAATAATTCTTCAAGAGTATTTGATGTTAAATTTACA
>CAZMJH010000016.1:0-12153 GCA_964566595.1 uncultured Candidatus Poseidoniales archaeon | reverse complement strand
TGAAATTTCTTCTTTAGTATCTGCAACAGCGATAACTCTTGCTTTTTCACCTTTGAATGCACCACTTATAATTTCTACAAGACAACCAATTTCAATACCAGTTGTAGCAGATTTAGGTTCTAAATATGGAAGAACATCTTGCAAAGGTACTTCTGCTCCAAGAACACCTTTAGCATTTTTCAGAGGAGTTGTATTAACTACTCCTCGACTAGCTCGATCTTTTCCACCTACTCTCCCAATTAATTTTTCAACGTGGTGTTTTGCACTTGCTTCAACAAATATATATCCTCTCATTTGAGTAGGATGAAGTACACTAAAAATCTCTCCTAATGAACTTTGTAAACTTCCAGTACCTGATAATCTAGCATGCATTTCTTCTGAAACTTTCTTTTCAGAACCAATAGCAGTTTTAACAATATAAAGACAAGATCCAACGTCACCATACATTTCTATTAACCAACGTTCAGAACCATCTATTTGTGAATTAGTGTAACATAAAGTTCGAGAATTGTGTTTCTCTCTAGATTCCCATGCAATATCTCCTGGATCAACCCAGATATAATCATCATAAATTGTTGATGGCGTTACAGTATTAGTTTCACTGATTACTAAAACAGGAGTAATATCGGATAATCTATTTCCAATTTCGATATATCTTGCATTTTCTGCAGATCTAACAAATATCAAATCATCAGAAGAAATACCTGTGGATTCAGAAACCCTTTCGATTACAGCATTTTGGTCATGTCCGTCACCATAATCAAAGATACCATCCCATTGCCCTAAGAAATCATCATTTGCTCTTTTCATTAGTAACAATTTTTCACCATGTCGCACAAATACAACGTAACTATCAGTCATATACATCACCTTAATTCATTAATGAATCAAATATCCAAGGAAGGAAGTTGTCCATTATAACAAGAACTACAAAACCAATGAATCCAAGAATTAACATACCAATGCCACATACGTAAATAGTTTGACGTAATTCTTTTTTTGATGGTTTTCTAGCCATACGTAAAATTCTTGCCCATGACCCTTTTCCGATTTTACGAACATTTGATTCAATAGAATCCTGCCAATCTTGTACAGTATCTTCGAATTTACGTTGTTCACCTTCACCTTCATACTCGGCCATATATAATCCTCAGCGGCCGTGCGACCTAACAACGCCATTTAAGGGAACCGCCAAACAATAACACAAGAGTAATGACTATCAATATAAAAATAACGGCTCTTGATATGGGTGAAGACTCAAGTGATGTTAGACTTTTTTCACGAGTCGCGACTTTTCTTTTACCTCGTAAAAACAAAGCACATTTAGCTGTATTTTTATTGACAATATTGCTCATACCTAGTGCTCTACAAGCATTGGAACCTATTGATTTGGAGGCATATAATATTGATGCTGAAGAGATTATTGCAGAAGAATTTGTAAACCAAGAATTATCCACATCAAGTGAAATATTTGCGTTTTTAGTAACGGTCAGAGATTCTGAATTTGTTGGAACAGGAGCCATTCCCGAAGAAAGAACTTTGGAAAATGGAAACTTTGATTATACTAAACTTCCACAATCTGAAGAATTTATTAATAATTCCGAGGCGTTACAAGGTATTAAAAATCCTAAAGGCGGCATTTTAAATTTAACTATTTTACGTGAAATGTCATTAAAATCTGATATAATTCACAACGACATAATTTTTGATTATTTTACTCCAATGGTGAATGATGTTGTAGGTATTGAAAGTAATGGTTTAATGTCACTTTCAAATCATTTACGGAGTTTTATGAATGATGAAAGTTTCATGACTAATCCTACTGTTAATATCTATGGGGAGATAGTTCCTTCAGCAACTAATTGGACAGATTGCGGAGAATTAGAATGTTTATTATTTGATGATGAAAATTTAACACAAGCACATGTAGATCTTGCAATAAATAGACTAATAATGAATTCAAATGGTAATTTTTTACGTTGGCTATCAAATGATAGAACATTTGTACAAGACAGCACTTCTAATGTGTTGGGTCCAATAGATGGAAACATATCTAATACTGATTTTTTAGTAAAGGGAAGATGGACCGCAAGTTCAACATGGATTCTTTTACATTTGAGTAAAACAGCATTAGAAAATGATGGTTGGACTTTCATTTGGAAAGATGCTTATCAAGAGAAAGAAGTAGGAATAATTGATGGTAAAATCAGTATTGGGGGATATTTGGTTAATAATGGTGAACTTGTAATTAATCCGCCAAAATATGATTCTGAACAATGTAAGATTTTGTCTCAAAACGGAACTCCGTGTGCTTTTGAATGGAGTATGTTGGCTTTAGAGGGAGAAATAAGAAAAACAGATGAAAAAACTGTAACGTTATTGCTTGGACCCACTGGAATAAATGTTGAAGTTAATAGAGAAATGCAATCTAGTATAGGATTAATTATTCTCATGTTGTTAATTATTACATTGTTTTTATGGTTTTCATTACGTAGAAAAAGTGATGTGATGTTAGTTATGCTTGCTTTAGGGCTTTCATTAATTTGGATGCAGGGATTTATTGGTTGGATTGGAACTATTGGAAATTTATTTGGGGTTTCATTGATATTCAGATCACAATTTTCAAATTTATTGCCTATTTTGATTATTGCCTTGGGAATAGATGATTCTTTACACGTCCTTCATAGATATAAGGAAGAAAGACGTAGTGGAAAGGAAATCAAAGATGCCACAAGAATTTCATTGGATCGTGTGGGAAGAGCAATATTACTTACATCTTTAACCACAATAGTTGCTTTTGGCTCGAATTTAATTTCAGGAATTCCTGCACTTCGAAGTTTCGGAATAGAGGCAGCAGCAGGTGTTTTTGCAGCATTTTTACTTACAGGTTTATGGATGCCTTTGATTAGATTTAGTATAGATGAAATACTTTCTAATAAAGAAAAATTGAAACCAGAAAGGGAACTTAGTGGCGATGGCATTGGAGAAATATTGAAAAATTTTGCGAAATTTTCTACAAAAGAACATTATCCCATAATTATTGTATTCTTTGCACTGTTAATTACTATACCTTCATTCATAGGTATGATTTCATTAGAAGGTGATTTTGAAGTTGAAGATATGTTGGATCCTAATGCTGATTTTTCAGCAGGAGTTAATCTTGTAGTTGAGAAGTTTCCAACCGAGGGCGAACAATCTGCTTTGTTAATTGAAGGAGATATACTTCATCCAGGGATTTTAGGGGGAATAGCCGAATTTCGCGAAAATATTGATACAATTGGGCCCGATGGCGAAATTGCAAATAAAATCGGTAGAGATGCAAATAATGATGTAGATTTGAATGCAATAGATGAAATTGTGGTTGGTGCCTTAGCATCAATGTTATACAATCTTACTCCATTTGAAGAAGTAGGGTGGAATACTAATGAAACAAATAATGGCGTAGGTTGTCCTACTCTAAATTTATCAGATAGCGAAGGAGTTGCATATCTTCAAAATTTATTACCTGTGGATATGAAATTAAATCCACTTAAACTTATTAATAATCCTTCTTTAATGAATTTTAATTATCCCGATTTTAGAAATAGAGGTTGTCTAGCGTTTTTCTTTGGTTTTACTTATTTATATGGGGTTCCCGAAAGTAGTGCAACTGGAGCAGCAATACCAAAAACTGTTGTAGAATTATACATTCATACTGTTGATGTTTTAAATCCATTAAAACCATGGTTGACAATTTCAGATACGGAACCACAGTATACTCATATGGTGCTGAGGTATGGTATTCGTCAAGCAGAAAATTTCCCCGCAGTGGGATTATTTCTTGATGAGTTAATGAGGGATGCAAGTCCATTTACAAATTTAAGCAAATCCAATGGAGATCATACAAGTTTAGATGATGCACTAGTAAATGATGAATTTCCAATTAGTTGGGTTATTCCTTGTGGGGAGCCAGTATCAAGGGCTGTGGCATCTGAAGAATTTGAAGGTGAATTCCAAAGATCATTAGTGTTAGGTGCATTTTTAGTATTATTTACACTTTGGGCAGGCTTTAGATCATTTAAACAAGCTTTAATTACTACTTTTCCAATAATTTTAGTTGTTGTTTGGTTGTATGGATTTATTTATGTTATGGGAGATAGTTTGAATGTAATCACATTAGTAATCTCATCACTATCTTTAGGAGTAGGTATTGATTATTGTATTCATGTCACTGAAAGATATAGGGAAGAAAAATCTAAAAATTCCCATAATTCTACTTCTTTATGTTTACAAAATGTTTCAAAAACATCAGGAATTGCATTATTTGGTGCAGCAGCATCTGATATTATGGGATTTTTAGTAATAACGTTATCACCAATGGGCGTGTTTAATTTGTTTGGTTTTTATTCTGCTGCAATGATAGGATTATCTTTAATTGCTGCATTATTAATTACAACTGCAGCAATTTGTATTCTTGAAAATTCATCAGATAATAATCAAGTTATAGATACTGAAACAGAATAATGTTCAGAACCTTTCATGAACTAGTCCTCATTCGGCAAGTTGTCCTTGTATGGGTTAACCCAGCAGGGAATATGATGGTTATAGTATGCCCAACGAGTTAGATGAGGAAGAAATTGATGAAGATGATTGGACAAATTATTCATCAGCCCAATATGGCGGGGGGAGTGCTAATTCATGGAATGAAGAAGAAAAGAAAAATGAAAAAGATATGGAAGAGTTAGAAGAGGAATTGGATTTTATAGAAGAAAATTATGAAATAACTCCTGCACCATCGTTGAGTGGTCAAGCACATTTAGTTAGAATTGGTGCATGCAATCATTGTCTTGGTAGAATTGGTGGAGTTTCTTTAGTAAATACTACACTTGTAGATGCAGGTAAAGAGATTAGAAAAAAGGTATTAGAATCAGATTCCCAATTGAATGAAATAAACATCGAGATGTGTCCACTATGTGAGAATCTTTTTTCCGAAATAAATCTAATTTCTTCAAGGTTAATTTCTGCACTGAAAGAGTATGAATTTTCACAATTACAATTAGGAATTCAATTACCAACAGATTTACTTGAATCAGAGGAATATATTAGAATAAGTTTTGGGGCAGATAGAAGTTATACCTTAAAACAAGGTTTATCGACTAAAATTGCTGAAAATATTAGAAAATCAAGTGAGGAAATCGAATTAGTAAATGAATTCCCGGAAATTCTTGCATTGATTGATTGTTTAACTTTATCAGTGAAATTAGAATGTAGATCTTTGTATCTTTATACAAAATATTGTAAATTAGAAAGGGGTATACCTCAAACACATTGGAATTGTAGAACTTGCAAAGGAAGGGGTTGTGAGCGTTGTGAATATACTGGATTACAATATTTAGAATCTGTTCAATCTTTAATCGCAGATCCATTATTAGATGTTTTTTGTGCAGATTCTCATTCAACTCATTCAATGGGCAGAGAAGATATTGATGTACGCTGTTTAGGAGATGGACGTCCTACTGTAATTGAATTAAAACATCCTAAAAAAAGAGTTGCAGATCTTGAAAAATTAACTAAATTAGTAAACAAAAAAGCATCTGGAAGAGTTGAGATAAAACCATTAAGATATTCAAACAAATCAGAAGTGGTTAGAGTTAAAGATACTGCAGCCGAAAAATCATATCATATTTGCTTTAAGTTATTACCTAAAATTGATGAAGAAAATACAGATATAGAACTCTCATTAAATGCAGAACAAATTATTGGAAAAATTTCAGAGTTGAAAAGTGTTGAATTAAATCAAAGAACACCAAAAAGAGTATCACATCGTAGAGCAGATAAAATCAGAAAAAGAAAAATTATTGATATTTATGAAATAAAAGTAGAACAAGATCTTGTTGAATTCAAATTGAGAGCCGAATCAGGCACTTATATCAAAGAAATGGTGACATCAGATAATGGAAGAACCACACCATCAATTGCAGAATTACTTGATTTGAAGTGTGAAGTTGAGTGGCTAGACGTATTGAATATTCATTCAGACTAGGCGATTGACTTATTATAGGGAGGACGGTGGCCGCAACTCACCAGTTTAATGGTATGAGGCGTTTTACATGAAGAGGTCTAAAGGAGAGCGTCAAGGTACAAGGTTTATTGCTAGCCGTAGTAAGTCTGAGCGTAGTCGATTAAATATTGACAGGGTCATTCATGAATATTCTGAAGGGGATTCTGTGGCTATAGTAATCGATGGTGGTCAACAAAAGGGAATGCCTAATCGTAGATTCCAAGGCAAGACAGGTGTAATATCTGGTAAACAAGGAGTCGCATGGGTTGTTACTATAAAGGATGGGAACAAAACAAAAACTGTAGTTGCTCGACCAGAGCACATTAGACCAGTAGAATAAGGACGTGAAAATATGACAGATAATGATTACGTGGATTATGCATCGGTAAGAGATGCATTGATTGAAACCCAAAAACGTAGAGGTTTCTTGACATATGAACAAAAAATGGCTTTACAGCATGCTGAATGGTCAGCAAGCGATCTCCGCAATGGATACAAAACAGAATCTAAAGTATTTCAAGAGATGTATAATTTATTTATAGAATTGGAAAGCATATCTAAATATCCAGAAATTGCAGCCAAATTAGCAGAGGTAATGCCATTAAATAATGATGAAGTACGAGCAATACTTGCAAGTCGTAGAATTGCTGTTGAAACATCAGAAATTGAAGCAATACTTGACATTGTAAAACAGAATATAGGCGTAGTTTGAGAAACGTGTATACTTCTAGACAATTAGCTGAGATTCTTTTATCTATGAATCCATCTAGTAAGAAATTAGGTCAAAATTATATTATTGATGATTCAGTGATAGAATCTATTGGCGAATTAGCCAATTTGAATTTACAGGGTTTAAATCGCAAAATTCTTGAAATTGGATTAGGCCCTGGAGCATTAACACAAAAATTACTGCAATCTGGACATCAAGTTGTTGGAATTGAATTAGATTCTTCTATTTGTGATCATATTTCTAATATATTTTCAAAAGAAATTTTATCTAATCATTTAGAATTAATTGAAGGAGATGCATTAAAATTAGATTGGCCATCAGATATTACAGATATAATTGCAAATATCCCTTATCAAATTTCAAGTCCTTTATTAGAAAAAATAACACAAATATGTAAAAATGATGTTAATCTCAATAGTTGTGTATTTATGTTTCAAGAAGAATTTGCAAAAAGAATTGATGGAAATAAAAATACATCTAATAGGGGTCCGTTGTGGATTACTATTTCATTAGATTGGGATGTAAGTTTTGGAAGAAAAATTTCGCCTTCAAGTTTTAAACCACAGCCTAAAATTGAAAGTAGATTAGTTTATTTTAAACGTAGAGATTTATTAAATTCTAAACAAATGATAGAATATTTAAAATCTTTAAATCTTGAACCTCCAAGTTTTAGATTGATTCGAGCAATTACTGCAGCAAGTTTTAATCAACGTAGGAAAAAATTACACAATTCATTAAAAAGACAACCATCTAAGTTAAAATCAAAGCATGGATATGAACCAAAAAACTGGGAAAAAGCAATAAAAAATGCGTTTTTAGCAATGAATGAAGATTTCTCAAGTTTTCGTCCTGAGCAACTTTCTTTACAAGAATGGATTACTTTTTCAGCACAAATCGAATATCAACAAAGACTATTGTAAACACTGAGTTAACATATGACTGTCTTTTCGGGCTGACAGGGGGGGAAGAGAGATATGGCAAAGAAAGACACCTATCTTGCATTATTACGAAGAGGGATTGATGAAACCACATCAATGACTTTGGCAGATGCAGGATTAAAAATTGGAGATCTTAAAAAGATAACAATTGAAACTTTAACTGATAATTATGGATTAAAGAAGAAAGTTGCTGAATCAGTGTTAGCTGTAATCTCTGCTGAACCAACAACTCAAGGAAGACAACGGTATTTATCCAAAGTTTTAACTTCTGATAAAAAGAAAATGGATAAAATTGAGGAAGAACGTTTTAAGCGTCAACAAAAAGACATTTTAGCCGATTTGGAAGAAGAATTGGAAAGGCTAAAGTTGGCAAAGGTAGAGAAATATCGTGCCGATAAAATCGTAATGAACCGATTGGGGAAAACTTGTGAATTATTAATAAAATTAGCAAATAATTTGGATGATGAAACTAAAGATGATCAAAAAGTGAAACTCAGAGATCAATTCGAAACAAGAAATATGGAAGCGGCTAGAGATTGGGAATTACTTGCGTTAAATGGCCTTCCTCAAGATATAGTTGATTTTAGAAGAAAACGTATACCAGTAATGATATTACACGAATGTCCTAATTGTGGTGATGAATTAGATCCAAGAAGTTCTCGTAATATGGATGATTTAGGAGGCTGGTCTTTTATTTGTTATGAATGTGAAGAATTATTTGAAGCAGAATTATCAAATGTGGTTCAAAGAAGAATGATTAATGGTCATAAAATTAAGATTATTGAGGGAAAAGCACCTCGTGACACAGTGCCACCTAAACCTGCTGCTTCAAATTATGAATCAATAGAACAATTGATACGTAGAGATCTTGAGAGAACAGGAGCAAGTGCAGATGCAATGGCTGAAGCAGCAAAGGTTAGTACAATAAGTGCAGGTTTGATGTCAATAAATGATTGGATAGACCAAACACTTGCAGCTAAAGGATATATCCAAGCACAAGAAGATAGAGAAGATTTTATTCTCAGAACTGGTGCAGGAGCTACTAAATTCAACAAATGGATGAAGAAAGCTGGTTTGTATTTTAATAAACAAACCGGCCGTTGGACACATTATGAAGATCGTTGAGGTTAATGTATGAATAAAGAGAGTGAATCTCTTTCTGGCGTAATACGTTTTTTTCGTGGAAGTCAATTACTTGGATTAAATATGCATAATGGTAAAACTACAATTTTTGATTTATCTGAGGAATGTAATGTTACAATTCCTACAAATTGTACTTCAGGAACTTGTGGTACTTGTATGGTAACTCTAAATTCTGGTATTGTTGCTTTACCTGATGAATTGCCCCCTGGTTTAGATCTGGAGCTAGTTGAAAATATGGCAAGATTGACATGTATTGGAATTCCTTTGGGTGATGTTGATATTGATGTTCGTCCACCATTATGATAGGTGGAGTAGTGGCAAAAATAGGAGATTGGGGCTCGACAGAACTATTTTTGGTATTTTTTAACATAGTTGCATTATATATCGGTTTTCATTTTTTATTTACTAGAGTTCGTAAAAAAATGAGAACCGTTGAGGAAATACATCGAAATAAAGCAGGTTCCCGATCATTAATACAATCATCATTTTTTGATGAGAGTGAATAACTGTTAGTATTATTTTACTAGTAGTGCTACGCAAATCATGTCTGAACGTAAGATGGCCAAACTCAGGACTCAGATTGAAGCATTATTGTCTAAGTGGCAAGATAGCCATGAGGAAATTAATCACAGCCAGCGTTTATTTCGTAGTTTGGATGTTAATTTAGAATTAGAAGTATTATTGAAAATCACACCAATACATCCACATTGTGCTGAAACATTGTTAAATTTATACAAATTAAAAAAACATCTTGAAAATAAAACAACAGCTAGTAAAATACTTTTTGAAGTTATTGAAATACCAGGTGCACATCGTTGGACTAGTGCGTTAAATTCTGCAAAATAATTTATTCAGAAGTAGATTTTTCACGATATTTTTGTAACCTTAATGGGAGATTTATAGCAAATAATCCCCCAACTATTGCAAAAACAATTAACGTTCCTATTGCAACACCATATACACTAATTAATTCAACACTATTTTTCATTCTTAATGCTGTTTCGGCTGAAAACCAATTTACGAAAAAAGGTATTATTGTGTTTATTGATAACACTAAAGCAGCTAAAATTGCTGCGATGGTTGGATTGATGAATATGCTTCGATAGTATTTCTTTACAATACTTTTCACATTCATAACATATACTTCATTTGTTTTAATGCTGGTATCTAGCATACTGAATCTAATTACCGAGTTTGTAAGTTCTAGATACATTACTAAACTTACTGCATATAATACAACCAGTAACATTTCCATCCATGTGTTTTTTTCCAAATCAAATACATCTCCGTCACCACCACCCCATGCAAGAGTAACTTGACTTGCTGCAAATCTTAATCCGTAAAAAATGAATAAAAGATAAGATGCAAGCATCCATCTAGGATCTCTTGCTTTTATTGAATATACCCCAATTAATCCTGCTGAGGTTAATACTAATATGTGTATGAGATTAGTGAAAGCGCCTGTTCCGAAAATTGTTTGCCAAATAGTTCCACTTGAGGGCGTAGTTATGAATGTTAAAAATGCTAAAATGAATAACATTCCATAGGCAGAGAGTTGTAAGTTTTTAACCATTTTATCTGCTGGCAAAAATTTGATTTTTGGTACTATAGGCCCACCTAAAAGGCTCTCAATAAATGAAGGAACTTGAACATCGGGAATAGCATCTTTTGGAATTTCTGTACTTGATTTTAAGGAACCTGCAGCCTTTTTTCGACTAGGTGCAGCTGCCCTTACAGTTTTACCATCATAAAGATGGGCAGTCGAGTTATTTTGAGAAGGTATTGCGGGGGCTATTTTATTTCCTGCACTCATTTTTTCACCTCAAAATCCTCTTGCACCTGCAAGTGCTGTTGACAATAACATGTCTGGTTCCCAATCGCATATGAATACACCCATAGAGCGTAATTCTGAAATTAAAACATCTCTTTCTGTTTTTAATACTTCATACCCAACAGGATCTAATCTTCTAGCATCAAATTCAAATTCTAAACTAGATGGAGAAAGTACAGTGACATCGAAGTTTCTTGCTCTAATATCTCTTAATGCATTAATAATTGTTGAATCGGATTCTAAATTTGATAAGACAATAATTGGACTTCCTCGGTTTAAGTGCGGTAAGATTCTATTTACAACAACTTGTAAAGGAACTTCTCCTCTTGCCATAGCACCCGCTAATTTTGTTAAGAGAACATAAAGTTGTTTTTTACCAGTATCTCGATCAACACTTACAATTTCATCTCCGTATACTATTAAACCTACAGAATCACGCCTTGATAGGAAATATTTAGCAAGACTTGCGGCGGCTCTTGTTGAATAAACAAGTGCATTTCTGCTAACAGGTCCTGTTTCTGAAACATTTCTACTATCCACTATCAAAATAATGTCACTTACAGCATCTCTTTCTCTTTCATTAATCATTAATTTCCCGGAACGAGCGTAAGCGTTCCAATTAATCGATCTAAACTCATCACCTTGAAAATACTCCCTTAATGAATAGAATTCAGAACCAGGGCCAGGTTGTCTAATATTTACAGCACCAGTAAAGATCTTTGGAACTTTACTTTTAACAAAAGTATCTTTTAAATCCTCCATTTTTGGAAATACTAAGAAATCATCATAAATATGTACTTCTTTTTCTTTATGAAACATTCCAAAAGTATCTTGCATTCTAATAGATACTGGGCCAATGGTATAGAAACCTCGCAAAGGAGTTTCAATTGTATATTCAATAAATGTCTCTCTTCTTGGCCCTAATTCCATTATGATGTAATTTGCACCTTCTTTTATTCGCATAACTTCAGGAACACGATCTCTAACTTCTACAATTTTTGATAACGCACTTTTATTTTGAACACGTAGAGTAACTTTTATTTCACCATCTTCAAATAATCTAGCAGAAGACAGTTTCCTCATAGCGACTATATTTGAAAATGCGATTCCTTCTTCCCCTTCCCATTCATTAGAACGTTTTCCACTTGCAGCCACATCGGCATGACCACTAAATAATGCAGCATATGTAAGAAATACAAAGATGACTACAGCAACAGAAACTAATTGTTGATTCCTTAATGTTAATCCTAAAAGATACATTGCAAGAGCAAGACTCGCAAACATTGCAGATTTGCGACTCCATGCCATTCGTCATACCTCATTGAAAATCAAACCGATTTAAACAGTTGGCACTGGAACTTCTCTAAGGATTGTTTGAACTACTTCACTTGGTTCAAGTCCTTTTATTTGATGTTCAGGTTTTAGAATTAATCTGTGTGATACCGCAAGTGTAGCAACTGCTTTAATATCG
>CAZMJH010000015.1:5006-12410 GCA_964566595.1 uncultured Candidatus Poseidoniales archaeon | reverse complement strand
TCTTCGTCATTTATATCTGGTTGAGAATTTTTAAATTTTCGATTACGACGTTCTAAAACATTACTTAATTCAGGAACTAAATGTTCGAACCCAAGGGAACTCTCTTTTGTTTCAATAGAATCAAGTGAACGTGAGGAAATACGTTGTTTTTTACGAACTATCTCTAGTTTTTTCAATACAGGGCCATGTTCTGCACCAGTTAGTAAATTTTGAATAGCATCACTAGCCATAGGAAGTCCAATATCATCTCCAATAATTACGATAGTCCCACCATATACAGTAATTTCACAATTTGTAAGTCCTTCAATCCGTTTACGAATTTTACCCTCTGAACCAATAATACGTGATCTGATTCTACGTTGTTGATTTGCTTTTTTACCTACAAATGATTTGATGTCAATTAATTCAAAAAGCATATCGTCATTTAATAATGAAATTGCTTTTTTAGGATTCATACCTCTCCCTATTGCTTTTATTACATCTGGTAATTTCATCATCATTAATGGATCAAACGACCCAGGAGTACCCCATGTAATTGCTATATCTCCAGTTTCAGAATCTATTCTTAGAGATTTACATCCCCCCTTTTCAATTAGCATACGTTTTGTTTCCCCTCCTTTCCCAATTAACATAGCGATACGCTTTTTGGGAACCTTAAGAGTACTCTCCATATTCTTGGCGGACAAACGCATTGGTTTTGAACATCGCGATGTTATTTTTTAGCAATTCGTTAAGGTGAATTGTTTGTTGGACTAATTAATGGCAGAGGTAAATCTTGGAATTTCAGGTAAAACATCTGCATTAGATGAACTAGAAGTAGGATATTTTGAATTGTTTCGGAGAAATCCAACATATACTAGATTTTGGCTATCGTTTTTAATTTCGAATGGTGGAACTTGGTTTAATACAATTGCAGTATTTGTTTTGGTGATTGAATTAACTGGTTCAGAATTAGCTTTAGGTGGAATTTTAGCGTTGAGAATGCTTGCATTTGCAGTACCTCAACCATTTACTGGAATGTTGGCAGATATGTATGATCGTAAGAAATTAATGATTATTGCAAATTTATTGAGCGCATTAGTTGCTTTAGGATTAATCTTTGTAAATCATTCTGATCAATTAATTTTGCTTTATGTATTGGTATTTTTATTAATGGCGTTACATGCTCTTGAAGTACCTGCAGAAAGGGCAGCGCTCCCAAATATTGTCAAGAAAAATGAATTATTAACTGCTAATGCTATTGATACTGCCACTTGGTCAGCAATGTTAGGTTTAGGATGTGCACTTGGGGGTTTTGTCACCGCAAAATATGGTGTTGATGTTGCGTTTATTATAGATTCAATTTCTTTTGTTGTGGCAGCAATTTTAATTTCCACATTATCGATTCCCCAAAAATCAAAAGAAAAAGTTGAAGGTTCTATAATTAAAAAAGGTATATCTGACATCATTTCTGGATGGAAATATATTTCTAGCAAAAAAGATGTTTTAAGATTGGTTTTTGCTAAATCTGTTTGGACAATAGGTGGAGGTGGATTAGTATTTTTAATTGTATTAGTAGGTGATGAAATTGGTGTTGATGATTTTGCTGTAGGTATTGGAGTTATGTTTTTAGCTAGAGCAATTGGAGTTGGAATTGGCCCATTAATTTCCAGATCATTGTTTAAGGATAAGCAAAAATGGAAATATTTAATTGGTTTATTAATTAGTGTTAGTGGTATATTTTATTTTATATTTGGATTGGTGCAATGGTCTATTTTATCAATATCATTAGTAATATTATCACATGCCGCTAGTGGTTCAAATTGGGTATTATCTAATGTAATGTTACAAGAGAGAGTACCAGATGAATGGAGGGGTCGTGTTTTTGCATCTGATTTATTATTGATGGCTGCTTTTAATTCAGCATCAGCATTTTTCGCAAGTATAGCTATTGATCAAGAATTTTTAAATTTAAGAGAAGCAATACTTATTTTTGCAATGTTGCAAATAGTAATTGGAATTATGTTTTCATTATGGATGGTGAAAGGTTTTGATGAAAATCCAATTGCAGTTTCTAATTGAGAATATCGTATAATGTTTCAGCTAATTCTACATCTAAATTTTGTTTTTTTGCCCAATCAATTAATCGTTGAACATCCCTTACTAAGAATTCTTTAGCATGAGGATGTTTATTGGATACTGCTTGGCCTACGTCGATAACTATAGGTTTATTTTCATGCCAGAGAATATTATAGTCAGAAAAATCCGCATGAACTAATTTAGCATCTTTCCAACAAATCCGGATAAAATTTTTCAAATCTTCAAATACCTCTTGTGGATTATCAATTTTTACATCTCTAAGACGTGGTGCAGGTTTTTCTTGAGTACCAATATATGACATAACCAGTATATTTTGATAAATAGCTAATGGTTCTGGGACTCTAAGTCCACAATTTCTCATTCTCAACAAATTACGATGTTCTTTACGTACCCATACAGTTACCAAATCTCTATGTTTTCGTTTTAATCCACCAAAGCGAGGATCTCCTTCAATATATTTAATTAGATTTTTAAAAACAGCATTTGATGTGTGAAATATTTTTACAGCAATTACTCCATCCACCCCTTGACCATGAAATACGTGTGCTTCTTTTCCTCTTGCAATAGGCCAATTAATTTGATTTATTTCTCCATTTGTCATTAATTTATATACACCAAGTAAAGTCATTCTATCGAAAACTTGATCGAATACTCTACGATCAACCCATTCGAATTTACCTATCCCAATGGCACCCTGTATTTTTTGTTCAATTTCATTGAACATTTGTTTATATTTTGGTTCAACCATCCATTTCCAACGTTGCCCAGGATCTTTCAAATGATTAGAAGGCTCATTAGAATGGGATCTTTTTTTCTTTTTTTTCTTTTTTTGTTTGATTTCTCCAAATTCATCAATCAACTCATTCCATGATTGAGGTAATGATTCATCAAAATCTTTTGAATCTTTCATCTTTTATCATCATCCGAACAAATCATCGATATCTTCTGAATTGACATCATCATCGTCTTTTGATTCTGGGCTAGCATCTTCTGATTCAGTATCTTCTGATTTAGTGGCATTAGTATCTTCATTCCAAATACCACTTTCTTCAGTATCATCTTGTAAATCTTCACCAGAACCAAATAAATCTACAATTTCAGGCAAAACTCCTTTTCTGGATAAGTATATTGATTGTGTTTTTGTATATCGGTGTTTAACATCTGCTTTACTATCTTGAAAATCCCATGGCCAAACAATAATCAAATCACCTTCACGAACCCATTGTCTTCGGCGCATTTTTCCAGGAATTCTTGCCATTCTTTCTTTTCCATCGGCGCAGATTACATTAACTCTTCTTCCTCCGAGAATATTATCTGCAATAGCAAACATTTCATTGATTTTAATATTGGGCATTTTAACTCTTATAGGTCCAACATCAGATTCTAAACGAGCTAACTCTTCGTTGTCAACCTTCTCTTGGAAACGTCTCCCCATAGTTAACCGTCTCAACACCTTGATTTAAACAAGATGTTTACGAGTTGACAAATAATGCTGCTGCTGCATTAGTTACAGATTCTACCAACCAGTCTGGACTTATTCCGAAAAAGACTGTTCCGATAGCACAAACAAATATTACAATTCTCAAAACAGATGCTTTTGGTAATGGTAATCTTGTTGAAGATTCTTCAAAGAACATTAGAACACCAACTCTAAGATAATAATACAAACTCATAGCACTGTTGATAAATATTGCAATTGCTAGGAAAAATGTCCAGTGCATTCCTAGTATTGTTGGAATTAACTCTGTATTGTTATTTGTTAAAACATCAGCCGATGCAACTTGAACAATACCAGTGACCATTAAGAATTTTGACATAAATCCTGCAAGAGGAGGTACGCCTGCTAATGCTAGCATGAAAACAAACATCGATGTGGCAATAATAGGTTCTCTTTTAGCTAAACCATGTAAACTAGACATATCAGTTATTTCATTTTCAGTTTCAAGATGTGAAAGTACTATGAATGCACCTACTTTGAAACTAATAAGAACAAATAAGTGGAAAATTATAGCAGCTATAATTAGTTCTACAGCCATTATTCCCTCTGCATTATTTTCAGTATAGCTTCCAGTTTTCCATGCAGCAACTGCAACCAATGCAGCCATCATATAACCTGCATGTGCAACCGATGAATATGCAAGCATACGTTTAGGATTGTTACTTCCAAGTGCTGCTAAATTACCCCATGTCATTGTTATCACTGACAAAATTCCGAATGCTAACATCCATACAGCAGTTCCTCCAGTTTCTGGTAATGTGATAATCATCAATATACGCATTAAACCAATGAATCCGAGTGTTTTAGATGCTGTAGCAAGAAGTGCGGCTATAGGACTTGATGCACCAGCATAGGCATCAGGAGCAACAAAATGGAATGGTACAGCACTTATCTTAAATCCAAATCCTACTAATAATAGGCTTATACCAAATAGTGGCAATGCTGCAGGAGTTTCCATTGTTGACCATGTTGCTTCAAGTACTGTTAATTGTAGACTGCCTGACCAGAGATATAACAAAGACATACCATACAATCCCACTGCAGATGAAATTGCTCCTGTTATGAAATATTTTACACCTGCTTCAGAACCGGCTTTAGTTTCTTTGTGGAATGCTACTAGAACATATATTGCAAGGCTTGCTATTTCTAACCCTACAAACAATACAAACAAATTCATAGACATAGCCACGATTGTCATTCCAAGACCTGAAATTAGTAAAAGGAGATAGAAATCAACTTGTCTACGATTATCTAATAATTGATCTAAGTCATCTTTACTAGAATTTGAATCTGCTTGTAAACGATTTATACTTGCCCCACTAATTAATAGTAATGTTAAAAAGAACATTAATTCAAAAATACGACTAAAAGAATCTAATTTAAATAAATGAACTGGAGTGTTTCCAGAGGTTGTAAGTATTGTTGTTTCTGAACAGAAACCCTGTATGATATCCGAACAGTCACTACCAAGAGATCGAATTAACATTCCAATAGCTAAAATCAAAGTAAATACAGAAATTACACCAGGTAATCTTGGATCAGAATTCCATTTGAATCTATTACCCCCAAGAAGTGCAGGAATTCGTAAACGCGTTAATGGAATTCTTATTTTAGCATCACCGATATTAGTAATTAAAAATAGAGCGAGAATACCCCCTAACAATACTAATTCGGGTAGTAATTTTACTGCTCCAGACATACTTAATGCATCAATAGCCATTATTACCACCTTCCTGTAATTTCATCCATTAACATCTGCTTAATCAGTTCACTACTATATCCCGACATCATTTCAAAGAAAATAAATGGGAATATTCCGAAAACAACAATTAATATCGCTAGAGAAATCAAACCAATATTTTCTGATAAATCAATATCTCTTGGTTTTTCATCGCCCAATGATTTTGGTGGTTCGGTTTTATCTCCACCTTCAAAAATAGTTCTTTGCATACTCCAAAGATAGTATGCAGCAGTTATTGCAAGAGTTAAACCTGGTATTATAACCCACCATCCAAATTCAAACCAGAATGCAATTAAAACTGCAACTTCAGCTACAAAACCAGCTAGTAAAGGTAATCCAAGACTTCCCATCCATGAGAACATCATATTTCCAGCTAACCAAGGACTGTGTTTGGCCATACCCCGCATAGACCCTATTTCGAGAGTATGGTAATGATGTTTGAAAGCGCCAGCAACGCCGAAAAGCATTGGTGAAATCAATCCATGTGCAAACATCATGAATAATGCACCAGCAAATCCTAATGGTTGTAAGCTAGCAATTCCTAACAGAATAATACCCATGTGAGATACAGAAGAATAAGCAACCATACGTTTTAGATTAGTTTGACCTAAACATACCCATGCTCCATAAAACAAACTAATCATACCAATTATCATTATTGGCATTTGGAATTCTACTAATGCATGAGGGAACATTGATATTGGAATTCTAAACATTCCATAAGCACCCATTTTTAGCATTACTCCTGCTAATAACATGGATCCTCCTGTTGGTGCTTGAACATGAGCATCAGGCAACCAAGTATGGAATGGAACAACAGGAAGTTTTACTAAAAATCCAGCCATAAATAATACAAATAATAATTTCTGTGTTCCTGCACCAAGCCAGACATTACCTAGTATTACTTGTTCTTGAGCAGTTTGAATCATATCGTGCATATCAAAACTTCTTCCAGTAACACTTGTATTTGCCGAAGAAGGATCTTGTAATAGATATAAAATGATAATACCTAATAACATTAATACAGATGCAGTGAAAGTATAAATGAAAAATTTCTGAGCAGCATATCTTCTTTCATTTCCACCCCAATTTAATATTAAAAAGAACATTGGTACAAGAGTCAATTCCCAGAATACATAGAACATAAAGAAATCAAGAGCAACAAAGACTCCAATTAAACATCCACCCATGAATACTAGTAACGGATGATAATACCATGGTTTCTTTTCGTTCCATGTTGTGATTATTGTAATTGGCACCAATAATGCTGTTAACCAAACCATTGGCATTGATAGTCCATCGAGACCGATATGCCATTCAGCTCCAATAGAACTAATCCATTCATACTCCACTTCGTATACGTATTGATTGAATGTGATATTAGCCCAGTGTACACTCATTAGCATATCAGTCATCATAAGTGTTGTAATTATTAGTACAATTAGGGACATTCCCAATGATGCATATCTAATAGTTTCAGAAATACTTTCTTTTTTCCAAGAGGGAACAACTGAAGCAAAAGCCATTAAGAGTAATGAACCTAAAATTGGAATACCAATTAAAGGTAATGAAACCCAATCATTTTCCATTGATGGCATACTTGGTGATGCAAACATAAGTGCAGCAATTGCAATGAATAAACCTCCAACAACATACATTCCCTCATTTAATTTTGTATTATTTTCTGCCATCATGCCATCCCCCAAATTAATCCTACAAACATTAAAGATCCAAGTGCAACCATCATAATGTAATCTCTTGCAGAACCGGTTGTTAATTTACGAATCCAAGTACTTGTGGTTTGGCTGCCCGATTCAATTCCTTTAATCACTCCATCAATTCCCTTTTTATCGAATAAAGCTGCACAAAGCCCTATCGATACAACAATCTTCAAACATAACCAATCATATAATTCATCAAAATATAATCTTCTTCTCAATGCCTCTGCAAGACCAGATTCTGCCCAAGCAGTATTGTCGAATGTCCAACGATTTTTTACTTCTGCAGATAAGAAGACTAACCAAGAAACGGATGGAATGGCTTTTTCACCATCATTTAATTTTCCACCATATAGAGACATATCAAC
>CAZMJH010000015.1:0-4996 GCA_964566595.1 uncultured Candidatus Poseidoniales archaeon | reverse complement strand
GGTCCGATTATTGAAGATAAAGCAATTGTAGTCCAAGTTAAAATAAGGAATGTTGTTTCATGGGGTAAGAATGCATGTTTCATTTCCCCTACGAGATCAAAACCAAGTTCGTGTCCTTCTGCAACCCAATGAATAATATGCATTGATGCAAATAATATTCCACCTAGAGTCATAAATGTTAGGATTACAAGTGGGAATTTAATCCAAGGAGTATTTTCATGAACATGTTCAGCAACTTTTGTTTTTGCTTTTCCAGCAAAAGTCATGAACCACATTCTACTCATATAGAAACCGGTCATTCCAGCAGTAATTAAGACAAGTATTGCTGGGATAAAAAGTAAAAATCCATCATCATGCATTGCAGCATCCCAAATCTTCCCAATGATTCCTTCTTTTGACCAAAATCCTCCAATCAGAGGTATTCCAATAATACTCATTGATCCAGCAGCCATTGCTGTAGATGTTATCGGTAGTTTGGAAGCAAGACCTCCCATATTTGTCATATCTTGCGCATCAAAACCTTCGTGTTCTCCATGTGAAATATGATGATGTGCATGATGCATTTCATGAATAACTGAACCTGAAGCCATGAATAGCATACCTTTTGCCATTGCATGGTTGAATAAATGGAACAATGAAGCACCAAAAGCAAACATTGCTAATTCTGTATGCCCTTCACTAGCAAACCATAATGCGGCACCAAGGCCAGTAAAAATATACGCTAATTGACTCATAGTAGAATATGCAAGAACCTTTTTGATATCATCTTGAACAAATGCAATACCTGCAGCCATAAATGCAGTAATTCCTCCTATCATTGCAACTAACATTCCAACATCAGATAATTCCCCAATGAATTGATCACCTGCTGTTCCAAGGAATATTGGGAACATACGTGCTACTAAGTATAATCCTGCATTAACCATAGTTGCTGCATGAATCAAAGCAGACACTGGAGTAGGTCCTTCCATTGCGTCTGGTAACCATACATGTAGAGGGAATTGAGCAGATTTACCTACTGCTCCGATAAACATTAGAATTAAAGCGGTTTTTAATAAAGTGAAATTAACAGGATTTGTGAAATAGTTCCATCCAAAGATTATGTCGAATTCTAATGATCCATATATGTTCCACATTATAATTAAACCAATCATAAGGAATACATCACCAACACGTGTAGTAAGGAATGCTTTTTTCGCAGCAGCAGCAGCAGATGGCCTTTCGTAATAAAATCCTATTAAAAGATAAGAACAAAGTCCCATTATTTCCCAGAAAATAAATAACCATAAGAAATTATCAGCAAGTACCATTCCAAGCATTCCAGAACAGAAAATTAAAAATTCAGCATAAAAACGATGATTTCTGTTATCATTAATTTTATCTGTATTCATGTAACCAATTGAAAACCAATTGATTAGGAAACAAAGGAAAGAAGCTACAAATAATAACATTAACGATACATGATCAATATAGATTCCAAATCCTAAATTTACTCCATTAGTCATACCATCAGAACGTAAAACGTCGAATGTAATCCAATCCCAAATGTCTAAGCCTTGTCCTCCAGACATATGCCCTATAAATTGTGCAACAACCATTGATGTGAGAATTAGTACAATGCCCATAGACATTAAAGATATAGTGCCTCCTTCTTTGAGTAAATTTTTCCACCAATCTTTTCCATTGAAAATTTGTCCAAGGAATAGAATGATTGGGAACGTTAACAATGGTACAAACGGAATTGTAGCAACCCAAAATTCCACAGATATATCTCCACTCATTTTTATCCCTCAATTTTTTAATAATTCTATTTCATCCAATGAAATTGTGTTATGCTTTGAATATAAAGAGAGGAATATTGCTAAACCAATAGCAACTTCTGCTGCTGCAATAGCAATAGCAAATGCTGCATACATCCAGCCTAATTCATCTCCAAAATGAGAAGCACCAGCAACAAAATTTAGATTTACAGCATTAAGAATTAATTCAATACACATCAATACAATTATTGCATTTTTTCTTGTGAATGCTCCCCACAAGCCAATAGCGAATAAAAGTACACCTAATCCAGCAACCCACGCAGGATCAATCATTTGTTTCACCACCATTCCAAATTAAATTTTCTTTACGTTCATCACGAACTAAATAAGCAGCACCAACCATTGCCATAGATAGTAGAATTCCAATAAGTATCACAACAAATCCCCAATCTACTAACATATTAGTTGCAAATTCAATATTGTCTGGAGTACTGCCCATAGAATCAGCCCAATTAGAAGAATTAGTAATGGTTGAAAATATTACTATAGCCATAAAGAGAATGCCAACTCGCACTAGTGTTGAAAATAATTTCATTCAAAATCCTCCATTATTTGTGTTCGAGTTAACATTACTCCAAACAATACGACAAGCATAACACTTGCCAAATATACTAAAATTTGAATTGCTGCTAAAAATTCTGCTTCTTGCAATATAAACACACCTGCAACAGCTAAGAAAGCAAAAATAAGTGACATCATTGAATGTGCGACTTTTTTAGCATATACGGTGCCAAAAGCTCCCCCTATTGCAGTAATTGCAAATATAAAAAATATTGAATTTTCAACTAATGCCATTTTATGCCCCCGCGGTAGCTTTTGCTTTCTTCTTTTCACGTTTAGCACGCTCTTTTGCAGCACGTTTTGCTAATTCACCATCAACAGCTTCTTGATGTTGCGAAGGTAATAGGCGAGTTCTTTCGGCATCAAACCATAGATCTTGGCGGGTAAATCCGGACATTCCATCATATTCATTTGTCATAAAGAAACTACTGAAATCACAAGCTTCCATGCATAATCCGCAAAACATACATCTTCCAATATCTATTCTTCCACTTACAATTTGATCATCAGCCGGATAAAGCATAGTGGTAGAAATTTCTGCTTCATTCCCAGTATCGTTCCAACGTATTTTTGCATTATTATTACTTAAGTCAATGACTTCTCCAAATCGATAATCTGCGCTAGGTCCTGTGTGCGCTGTAAAAATATCGTATTTTTCATTTTCTTTTATGCCAGATTTTATTGGCATTGCAGCCCATCCTCCAACTTCTAAATCTTTGCCGAGGCCTGAATTTTCACCTTCTTTAGTTTCCATAACGTCAACACGTAATTCAGTAGTCATATGTAGGCAATCATTTGGACAGATGGTAACACAAAGTCGACAAGCAGTACAAGTTTCCCAAATTACACCAATTCTACCATTGTATTCTCCAGGAACAAATAACCATGGTTCCATATCTTCTAAACGCTCATATGGATACATAATTGTAACAGGGCGATATATGGATGGAATAAGATCACTAGATTCTCTATCGGCAGTATATTCATGATTTGTAGGGGTGTTGTATTTGTTATTTTCAACTCTTAATTTTGAATTTTCATCAAGTAATGTTGCTGGTTTGTTATGGTATTCATTTTTGAAATATTTTCCAATAACTGGGAATGTACGTAACGCCGTTTTCAGAGTCATCCATAATGGACGTAAAATTAAATTTCTAAAATTTGGCTGGGCTCGTGGATGTACTGGCATTTTTTCCTCTCCTTAATCTTCTCCTACTGTGTGCGTTCCCGCAGGTTTCAATGTTTTTGTATGAATCATTCTTTCTCCATCCCAATCAGGATCTTCATCAACCGATAAAACTACGAATAAGATTAATGAAACAATGGTGATAATAGCAGGTACTAACATTCCTGAACCAGGTCCCCATGTTTCTCCATCAAACACATAAAGACGTAATATGAATGCTAATGCAAGATTGATTAATGATAATGGTAAGAGATATTTCCAACCTAATTCTAAAATTTGATCTGTTCTAATTCTGGGGAATGCTGCTCTAACCCACACAAATATTGCAAAGAAGAACCATGCTTTTAGTAATACCCATGTGATTCCAGGAATTGCAAGGTAAGCTTCTCCAAATACACCTAACCCTCCGATTGCATTAGCAAATGGAGCATGGAATCCACCAAAGAAGAAGTGAGCCATGAGTATACATGCAGCGTAACAACGTAAATATTCAGATGCAAACAATAATCCCCAGCGCATACCTCCATATTCTGTCCACCATCCTTCGACTAATTCAGCTTCAGCTTCGGGCATATCAAATGGAATTCTTTCAACTTCAGCAATCATTGTAATTAGAAACAAAAAGAATCCAAGAGGAATGAGGAAGAAATTCCAAACACCAGAATCATATTGGAAATTAATAATTTCAATAACATTCAAACTACCAGATAATATACAAACAGAAAGAATAGTAATTAACAGAGGAATTTCATAAGCGGTTAATTGAGCAGCACTTCGTATACCTCCAAGAAGTGTATATTTGTTATTTGAGGACCACCCTGCAAAGAATACTCCTAAAGGTGCAATTCCAAATATTGCAAAGGCAAATAATACAGACATTTCAGGATTTGCAGCATAGATTCCAGAACCAAACGGTAAGAACCCAAGTATTAGTACAGTTGATGAAATTATGAGGAATGGAGCTAATTCGTAAATAACTTTGTCAGCTTTATTTGGGACCATATGTTCTTTTGTTAAGAATTTCATACCATCTCCTAATCCTTGAAAGAATCCAGGGAAAAGATACCAAATACCATGCCAACTACGATTATTTACTCTGTCAACAGTTGCTTGCTTACTTTTATTTCCAGCAACTCGATTTAATGTATTAACTAACCATCCCACAGGTTTACCTAATCCAAAAGGTAACAAATTCCACCATTTTCCAGCAGTAACTCCATTTTCACCAACCCATAAACTTCGCATAGAGGTAGTTGCTCCCCTTCTATCCATTAATCTTGCAATCAATTTTCTTTCAGTCCAAATTATTGTAATAAATTGAGAGAGCATAATTATAGTGAAAACTATTACACACATTGTAAATGCTATTACAGATGTATTGAATATTTCAAAAAATTCTCCCGTACATTTTGGTATTGTATCAAATAAA
>CAZMJH010000014.1:0-13059 GCA_964566595.1 uncultured Candidatus Poseidoniales archaeon | reverse complement strand
ACTGTGGAATTAAGCATGAAAGTTCTTGGAGCTAAAAAACCAACTTCACTTAAGAACAAAGATGTAAAGACTTCATTTTCACCATATCTTGACTTAGGTAATAATAGTTTAAATTTTGTAATAGAATTAATATGACCATCTAAATATTGAACGATTTGACCATCCATTGTGATTAATACTTGTGCAATAAGAGGTACCCCATTTCGATTAATTAAACTTGTACCGTTATCTGATTCTATTGTACCTGATAAATCAAATGTTCCTCCTGCAATTGGGTTTTCCACAATTGGATCCATAACCAATATTGTTATCGATCTTACAATAGTAGAAGGTAAATTTTTAGTTGTAGGATGTACATCATTAGAACCATTATAGTACAATGTAAGAACCACCGTACCTAATGGTTGATTATCTGGTATTGTGTATGTAAATCCCACTCCTCCACTCGAGTTAGTAACTTGACCTGGCAACCATGTTTCATCAAATAAGAAATATACCGGTTTATTTTTCTGACGTACATCAATTGGGGTGTCGTATGCACAAGAAGAACACGTAGCTGTAGATTCAACTAATTTTGCAAATACTTCTAATGTTTCTCCACGAGTAATAATAATAGGAGCCGTGTGATTTAATTCAACAAATGCACTAACTCCTGTAACATGAATTGATGCTTGTTCGGAACTTGGCAAATAGTATATGTTTGAACCATTTACTACTTCTACTACAACCGTTTTATCGCCACTAGAAACTCCATCAAGGGATGAATCAGTAGGTGATGAAATATTAAACCAGCCCGTTGCATTAGTGTTATATGTGGAGATTAATACTTCTTCTTCATCGAGTAAAAAGTATACTTTAAGAGAAATTGGTCCATTAAATGGCCGTGTATTATCGTCTCCATCTTCAACATAACCAGATACTGAAAAGAATGTGCCTGCTGTTACTTCTGGTTGTATCCAATCAATTACTACTGCAGATGGTACTTGAATAGTAACATCAACAAATGTTTGATTCCCTAACCATCTTGCTGCAGCAGGGTCAGAGATTAATCCCGCCAAATCATCATCGATGAATATTCTCATAACATATGTACCTGGTGCTGTTCCTCCGGGAATAGTCCAAGTGAAATTAGCAGAACCTGCTTCATTAGTAAAACCACCCTTACCATCAGAAATAGTCCACGTCTGTGTCACTGCATCAGGTAAAGCTTGTTGACTACTACCATTCCAATCAAATACTGCATGAATAGTTCTGTCCGCAACTCGGGTATGATTACCAATATCTTCAGCAAATACCCCAAATTCTAAATCACCACTTAATGGTGCATTTAATACATTTGAACCTGTTACAAGATTACCTTCTGAATCTACTACTTCTAATGCAAATTCAGATTCTAATCCTACTGTTACGTTAAGGGGTCTAGGCATTACATAATAAGGAGGTTCGAGTAATCCTATACTCCTTATAGAAAATACATATACGCCAGCAGCTAAATCAGGAGGAAACATAAATGAAATGTTAAACTCGCCATTAGTCATATTTACCGAACCATTTCCTATAAGTACATCTCTCAAATGTTCTTGACCCAATAGTTCTAGAATCAATTCTGTTTCATTTCCTACCCCCGTTACAGGCCCTGAAGGATTCTTATCCTCATCAACTAATTGACCTAATAAATACCCTTCCTCACCTACATGTATCCAAGATGAACTTAATGAAACTTGTAATTCAGCATTACCTTGAATTCTAATATATTTTTGACCGTTAGATGGCTCATATAATTCTGAACCTCCAAATGATGTTTCAAATAAATAATCTCCAGGTAACATTGTAATTAAGGTCGACCAACTAACTGGTACGGGATTACTTGTAGGATCTACACTTGTATTTACTAACGCTGAATCAAAGAAATGGTCATATGTCCCAGTTAAATCTAATCCATCCATAACTCCTCTATGATCTGTTACAGTTACTGCAATATTAGCATCACTTCCTCGCATTTGTTGAGTGGAATATATTTCGAAAATAAAGTAACTTCTAAGCATATAATCGTCAGATAAATCTGCATCATCGGTCGAATCCAAGATGGTTGGATAAAATCTTAATCTTACTTCAATATCGCCTGCTGGAATGTTTATAGATGTAGCATTAAGCAAATATGCAATTGTAAAACTACCATTGACTGATTGATTGAAAACCACAAGATAATCTAATCCAGAACCATTTGTTCTAATTCCTAATTCAAGTAATCCATCCATAGCAGTTGGATTCATTCCTGCACTATTTGCAGTTCCATTCACATACACATAATTTCCAACTAATAATCTTGAATTATTGGCAACATTACCTTCTACTGTGGCCTGTAAATCTGGCGCTAAAGTAACATCAGCATTTACGACAATAGATGATGCACGTAAGTGAATTGGTGAACCGGGATAAGATTCATCAGGATCTTCCCATCCCAAAAATGAAACTGTGAAATTAAGTGGTCCAAGTGGTTCAGAAGAATCTAACGTTAAAGAAAAAGACCAGGTTCCACCTTTTCCAACATCTGTTGTAAGAGATTCAGCACCAGAAATTTGAGAATTATAATCCAATTGTACTGTTAAATTAGCCATTTCAGACACATCTAATTCTGGAACGTTTTCTAATTCAAGAATTCCACTAAAATCTGTAGTAGCCCCTTGACCTATTGAAGTTGATGATGTATGAATAAGAACACTGTCATCGGTCACATTAATATGGCCAGGATATTCATGAATTCTTGGAGGAATATAGCCATCTGCAGAATTGATAACTACGATTTTTTGTAGACCAGGGAATGTTGCTTCAGTAGGCACTCCCGTTATTATGAAATGTCCTGTTTCATTTGTTGTTGTTGCAGTTCCAATTAACATTGATGAATCTGTTGGAGCTATCTCTTCTGGGTCTGAAGGAGCTAATGCAAGAAAGGCCCGTACGACATTTCCATCAATTCCTGTACCATTACTCGAATATACCAAATCACCTTCTACTGTCAAATTTACTGATCCATCTCTATCCCATTCGCTTGGAACATAAGTCATATTCACCATTTCTATTTCCAATGGTTGTGGACACGGATCTATTGGTATCCAACCCATATCTGCACCTGTAGAAGCACTACGAAGATGTATTTCAGCCCAAACAGCACCATTTGTACTAGATACTTCATAACCCTCCAATGTACTCATACCATTTAGATATCCTGAAACTTTACGAGCAGGTATTCCTGCAAGCCTAGCCATAGTAACAAATACAGTTACAAAGTCAGAACATGTTCCTTCTCTTGAATTTTCAAGTATGTGCCACACAATATCTTCATTTGAATCTACACCTGAACCATTAAAATTAATTTGATAAAATAAAGATGCATTTCCCTGTCTTAAATGATCTGCGATTGCATTAGCCATTCCAAAACCAGTAGTTTCTCCTGAAATAACCTCTTGAGTAATTGTATCTACAATCGATTCATTAGATACCCCGTCTGTGAAATAAGAGGGTAAGTTTAATTCTAACGCACTAGGAACGTGTGGTTCTGAATCAACTAAATCAGCAGGCTCATACCATAATTGCTTTGCTTGTGTTGTCAATTCATTCAAAGGCGAACCTTCTGCAGTAACAGTATTCACCCCATCCCAACGTTCAAGTTTTGATGTAGGGTCTGTCCAAATATCCAATGCTTCCCAATTATGAGGCATTGGAACCGATAAACCGTTAGAAATCGGTGTGTTATATGCCATCGTCCAAGTAACTGTTCCATTAGAATATGCAGGATCTGCTATCCATGTTGTGTTAAGATAATTTTGACTCATAAATTGTGGAGTATGTGAAGCCATATCAACTCCATAACCCCCTCCGGTATAATTGTCATATGTATTAACTCTCCAATACAAAGGAGTTCCTCTATCTAGAAGAGTACTTGAAGTATTAGCCCAAAATACTACATCCTCATTAGTAACATCATCTGTAGGGTCAAACGGGTCATAATTAGAACCATTACATAATGTCGCCCAAAATTGTGGTGGACATTCTGCATAATCTGACATACCCCCTCCATCTGTATCTGGATTTCTCCAATCAGTTCCAGTAAGATTTTCTATTGAATCTGGAATCCCATCTCCGTCCGTATCTTGTGGATTAATATCATCTTCTGGCACATTTTCAGGATTTGTTCCATCAAAATATTCTTGATAATCACTAACACCACCATTATCTGTATCATAAACCAATGGATCTGTGACATAATTATCATTACCCCCACTTAAAACTCCAATATACACTAAATTACACCCAGTAGTAGTTTCAAAGTAATCATTTACTCCATCACCATCTGCATCTAATGAATTTTCACAGGCAATCATTGGATCTGTTCCACCCATGACTTCGTCGAAATCATTTTGACCATCTCCATCGGAATCCGCACTAGAATGATTTGAAAAATATCCGAAAAATGCTGTGCGTTCTTGCCAATCAGCAAGCCCATCTAAATCAGTATCATAATAGTCATCATCACAATACTGACGAGTAGTAAATATAGTTCCATCACTCTCAGCATCCATTCTACACCATGAACCATCTTTAGCAAGAACAATATCTCCCCCACCTGGTGCCACATTTACATTTGTAAGCTGGTTCCCAAGCCTAGTAGCATAAGCAAATTCTGTTAAACTTCCGGTTGTACTTTGATACCACCCTTTCCCCCCGTTTGGATTAAAAGCACTAGCATCACTGAGTGTCAAAGTGGCACTACCCCAATTACTAATTGTGACAGAAACATCTACTAGTGAGTCACAAGGATTTGTGCCGTGAAGTGGATTTATTTCATCTCCATCAAGAACACCACCATAATCTGTGTCTGCATTATTCCATTCTGTACAAGTTAAATTTTCTTCCCAATTCTCAATACCGTCCTCGTCGAAATCTCCAGTATCTTCCCTACGTGTTGGATCACTTTCATTACCATCAATTTGACCATTGGAATTTATATCTTCTTCACCATCATCCCAAGCATCCCCATCTGTATTGTTATTTCTCGGATCTGTTGCTTGTGGAGGATTACCATATCCGCTACTTATTTCCAATCCATCATGTAATCCATCACCATCCGTATCTGCTTCTGTCGGATCAGTTAACCAAATAGAAACTTCATCTCCATCTGAAATAGTATCCCCATCTGAATCCCAGAAATTAGGATTGATTTCCATCTACTTCTGCAACAAGTGTTGCACAACCGTTAGGTCCATCTCCAGTTACAGGATTACATGGACTTTCTGTACCAGTCATTGGATTGGGAGGTGGTCCTGGGCGGAAACAATCTACTGAATTACATTGAGTGTCCCAACTAGGATTAATAAATTCATAAAGATTAATCAAACCATCACCATCAGGATCGCCTTGACCACCATTGTTGCCAGTAGGATCTGTTGGATCTAATCCATTGGCTACTTCCCAACCATCATTTAATCCATCTGCGTCAGTATCCCATCCATATGGATCTTCATCGATTAGCCCATCACCATCATCATCATCACTGCCGCAATTAGTATCTCCGTCATTATCAGAATCTTGTGAGTCTATTTGGCCATCATGATCATTATCAAAACCATCTGAACAAATATCTCCTACAGGATCTTCGTCACAAAGAATGATTCCTCCTTGTCCGTCAGAACCTGCATCACCACAACCGGGTTGACTATACTGCATTGCATCTTCTTCATTCCAATTATTAACAGGTACTGTTCCATTCCACCACACTCCATTATCTAATATATCGGGAGTGTTAGGATTATCCCAATTAGCCGGAAGACCATAATTATACTCTTGGAGGTTAGTTAGTTGATCTCCATCAGGATCTCCTGTTTGGCCATCATCTCCAACTAAACCACTTAATGGATTCAAACCATATTTCCACTCCCAACCATCAGGAAGTAAATCTCCATCTGTATCCCAATTTTGAATTTGAGTATTCAATAAATATTCAATTGAAGTGATTAAACCATCACCATCTTGGTCGCTTGAAGCCATAGCCTGCCATGACGCAAACTGAATTGTTGCAAATGTAACTCCTAAAAGCAAAATAATCATGAAAATTGAGCGCCTTTGCTTGATTATTAGCAAATTTAAGTCATTTTCTTTAACGCGGCCTGACCTAATTTCTGTGTATGAAATCATCTCACCTCAACAGTAGCCGGACAAAGAAGGACTTAAGGGGAATGGTACGTTGTTCATACAAAGCCTCCCCCTTAAGGGGGAGAAAACATAGACCTCATTCGACAAGTTCTACATCTTCTTCATAGAGTACTGGTTCGGGAACTACTTCTTCCTCCACCTGTACGTCATCAATTGAAATTTCAGAAATATCTGAAACATCTGTATGATCAAATGCCGCATCTACATTCCACAACGTTGCATCACTAGCTCCTCTACGAGAAAACCAAAATACAAACATAACAACAACTGTTCCAAGCACACCAATAGTTACCGGATCAGGTTCGCTAAGTAATTCTGATTTAAGTCTACAAGAGATACTATCTACATTAGTTTGAATCCTAACCGTTTTTGATGTAGTAAATTCATCACCATATGCTTCATTTACATCTAAAGGTTTAGCAGTTATTTCAAAATCATAAACTTCATTATGACGCATACAAGAAGGAGAATCTATTCGAATTGTGAAATTTTTCTCACTAAATGGTGCAACAGTCAATAATTCACCGCCATCTTCCGATTCTAAAGTCACCTTCCAATTATCTCCAATTGAAGATTCTAATTTTAACAATACTAGTGATTCTACATTAGCGACATTATACACCCTCATTTCTATTTCTTCGAATGAATTAGTGCTAATTGGTTCGTTAGCAGAAATTTGTGTTATTTCTATTTCAGGTTCATCTTCTCCAACAAATATTGTTAATGGCATATCAAAATATTTTGGATCTATGCCTGAATTTGCTTCTACTTCCTCAATTATTCTAAGATATATTGTATGGTTTCCAGAAAGCATACCCATACTTGGAGTTATTAAGAGTTTTATTTCCAAATGATCACCAGAAGATAATTTGACATTTGATATTAATGAACTATTACTATCATAGATCTCAAAATCCCAAGTACCATAGTATTCTTTTTGAGAAACTAACTCACCATCAGGAGTTAAAATCATTTTATCCAACAAACTTGGATTTTTTAATTGAAATGTAGTTAATTTTGTGTCGGATTCAGGAGAAGAACTAGAAACTTTTAATCTAAAAGTTTCATCATTAAATGCAGGATTGGTACATGTTGAAAGTTCAATATTTATATGCCCTAATGGTGCTGCATCACAGTCATAAATAACTGTCGCGTGAACACCAAATGTTCTTTGAACTGTAAATGAAATCGTTGCTCGTAAATTTAAATCACCAGCACTAGTTACCTCCAAAGTTATTTTTCCAATATCTAATGCTTCCCTATCTATAGGAGGATATACCTCAACTAAAATTGTTTTAATTGCATTAGAATTTACTTCTCCAGTTGGGAATGCACCTTGATCTTTTAATATTGCTTGTCCTGTTTCATTATCTACAAATGCTGCATCCCATTGGTCTGGGATTTCAAGGAATTTCATCCTAAAGTCGTCAACATCAAAACCAGTATTCCTTACATCAAGATAAAACTCACCAATTCCTTCAAAATCTACAAAATTAGATGCTTCAATATCAAAATCACCAGAAGTATCAACTGAATCTCCAATTTGAATTTGATGTTCAGCATCTTCAAAAAGAGCCAATCTCGGATCAGAATAAACATCTATTTCTTCTACATCAAGAAGTATTTGTGAAACATCGGTAGCCTGAGAATTATTTACTTTAGGAACTGCAATTATGTTAATATTTGTAGGAGTTGTTGACATATCTTCATCTGGTGCTTTAATCAACAATGTGGGTTTTATATTTGTACCCCCATAATCAAGAGCATATCCTCCAACTGGTTGATCAAATTCTACTTGCCAATCAGAAGTCAAGGGCGGTTGAATAGATAATTCTACAGTCATTTCATTACTAGAATAACCAATATGAGTTAATGAAAATTCCAACCTACTTGTTTGTCCAGGGGCAACTAAAAGTGTATCTCCTTGATCTTCCCCTAACTCAAAATCAATACCGTAAGTGTGTGACATTATAGGTTCATGAGTGAATATAACAGGAGCATCATGTTGAAGATCTGTTACTCTTAATTCAAGAGGGTATGAACCTGCTTTTAAAGCTCCTTTTTGATAACTATATATCACATTACCAACTAAACCACCATTATCTAGAGTTAATTCATTGTTTGAAAAAACATGAGAATATTCTTGAACACCTTCAACACCATCAACATCATCAATAAAAATTTCAACGGTGGATATATCATCTCTACCAAAAGCACTTCTTACATCTACCGAAATCTGTATATTTCTATCTTCATCTGAATCATGAGGATACCAATCAAGAGTCTCTACATCACTCCATCCTGCACCCTCTTTTTGAATTTTGAAACTACTACCTGAAAGAGTATTAGTTCTCACACTCAAATATGTTTCTTGGTTATCATTATTTATGTCACCAAAGAAAATTTTAACATCACAACCTGAATCACCAAAACCTCCTGAATCACAATTATTAGTAGAAGTAATTTCTAATTTGACCATCAAAAAACTATCTGATTCAACTAAAAAGGTATTTACATTTTCAAACACTATTTTCTCATCATCGGGATTATCTTCATCACAAGAATCACTTCCAAAAAAGCCATTACAGGGATTATCTAAATTTTCAGTTTCAGTAGATATAAGAGATGTACCAGACCATAAACTAACATCTAGGTCTGCTGTTGCCCCATCAGGTCCAGAAAATTCATAAAATACATTAAAATCAATTTCTTGTGAAATTCCACTAATATTAATATTTGAATGCAATATGGGGGTCCTAAATTGTGCTTCGGATTCAATAATACTTACTTGTGATTGTGAACCACCATCTGGTTCTTTTGTTGTTATTTTTCCATCTACCCCTGGGAAGTCATCAACCTCACTTTGACTTATTTGATCGAAATAAAAACGATAATCTTGATCATTTGAACTAGAATATTTAATTGGAATTATTTCATTTAAATTTTGAGATTCAGGGAGAGGAGAAGTTACTATCGAAACTGTTGAAAAAAGCATCATAAAACAAATTAACAATACCGTCGACTGATAAGAGACTCGTGACATAATAACTACCCGTTAGCAAGTAACCGTATGAGTAGAGCATTAAACGGTTTGCCGTATTATGTGCCAATATAAGGGCAAATTTAGGTTGAGTATCCTACTCGTTGAAAAACTAGTTATTATTCGGAGGTACGCCGGGGTACCCGAGTGGTCAAAGGGGCCGGACTTAAGATCCGGTGGCGAAGCCTTCGTGGGTTCAAATCCCACCCCCGGCATTATTCTTCTTCAGAACTTGCTTCGGATTCTCTGGATGAAAATCGTTCTACAAATTCATTATAATCTATTTTTCCATCAGAATCTCGATCTATATCTCTCATCAATACTTTCATCTGCAATTTAGAAAGACCTATTCCAAACTCATCGATTGCAACGTCTAATTCATCTGGTGAAAGACATCCATCATTATTCTTATCAAAACGCTTGAATGCTTGTTTTAATTCTAATTTCATAGATTTACGTGCATCATTAATCCTATCAACCATTAATTGTTCCATCTGCGTAGCAATTTCACCTACAAACCATTCTGCTTCTCTTCTATGCATCCCCATTGAATAACGCCTATCACCAATATACAAAGTTAAACGTCCATTTTCATCTGCATCAATATCCCTGAATTCTTCCATATTCCAAATTTTGGTCCTCAATGGTATTAATCCCAAAAATTTAGGTTGTAATGAAATATTTGTTGCTGTTAGTTCTAACCTATGTCTTGATTCCAATTGCCCAGTATTTGAATTAAATATTAACCAATACGCCAATGTCAATACTGGAAATAATGCAACCCAAATTAATTGTGTATAATCACGAGTACCGATTGTTTGAAGATATAACATTGAAAATCCAACTGCAAAAGAAGCCAAAAAAGTAACCCAAAAAAATGCAAGAGCTGATTGTGTTGAACGAGTAGGTATTGTTGTATATGCGCTATTGACTCCTGATCTAAACCCAAATTTTATTGAAGGTAATCTTGGAGGTCTAGGCCAACGATCCGGATAATGAGCCAATTGTTCAACAACCCCCATTCCATGCTCATCTCGTCTGACAAGTCTTCCTGTATGTTCCTTCAAAGGTAAAGATAAAATTGAAGCAATTCCATTCATCAAATTTAATAATGAGTTTTCATCATAACTTTCTAAAACATCAACCCATTCTTCATCATCAGATTTTAACTGAAGTGACCAAAGTGCCGGAAGAGTATTATTTTCTCTAACTGTCCTTAATGCTTTTATTGACCCTGGTTCAAACGTCTTTTCAGCAATTCCTAATTTAAAATGTAATCCTGATTCATTAGCAACTACTTCTAAATCACTAGATATGCAAGATTTTGCAGAAAAAACACCCTTTTCTGATAAATCAGATAGGTCAATTGATGTGGATTGAAGCCACCCCATGAAAAGCCGAAGAACAAGAGATATATGATTATGTACTTTAAAACATAATTATTAATCCTAGTTTAAACCGCCATCTACACCTATTATTTGTCCCGTAATATAGGTTGGACCATTTGCTAAAAATAAAGCAGTTTGTGCTATTTCTTCGACTGTCCCTTCCCTTTTCATAGGAATTTGTTTAAGTATTGTTTGCTTTTCTTCTTCATCAATCCATTCTGGAAAAATAATTGCCCCAGGGGCTATCCCATTAACTCTAACATCTGGGGCTAATTCCTGTGACAAACTCATTGTTTGATTACATAAAGATGCTTTGCTAGCACAATAATTGCTATAATATTTCCAAGGTTGATGATATGAGGTGTCAACCATATTAATTACGCATCCATTTACATTTTTGAGATCAATTAACAATCCTTGAGTAAGAAAATAAGGAACTTTTGAATTTATAGTATGCATTGAATCCCATAATTCTGATGTTGTTTCATTAAATTCCATTTTTTCATATTTTGATGCTGAATTTATCAAAACATCAATGCCTCCTCTTTTTTTTACTAATGATGAATTACTAACTTGAACAATAAAGGATTCCAATTCCTTTTCTAAATCTGCTTTTATCATAATAGCATCTCTGCCCATTTCTGTGATTGTTTTTACAACTTGTTTCGCTTCTAATTCAGACTTATTATAATGTATAATAAGATCATATCCTGAACATGCAAAATGTACTGCAATTGCAGCGCCAATTCTTTTAGCAGAACCAGTGATTAAGGCTAATTTTCCCAAAGACTTCGAAGTGTTGTTTTCTTCCCCGTCCATGCTACGACCTAGGCATTCTACGTTTGAATGTTCTCAATTTGTTCAAATTCATCATACAAACACTTTTTGAGACTCCTAATGCAGGGTGTATTAGATAGGATGGCTAAACAACGTCTACCAATATTGCAAGATTCAGATTCTTCTGTAAAAAGTAATCATAAAAGGAGATTGCCTGATTGGTTTAAAGTTTCATTGCCGACTGGAGATTCATTAAATGAATTTAATAAAATTAAATCAACAATTACTGAAAATACTCTAAACACTGTTTGTACAGAAGCAAGATGTCCAAATATTCACGAATGTTGGAGTAGAGGAACTGCAACATTCATGATTGCTGGGCAAGAATGTACTAGAGGATGTAGATTTTGCGCAGTCGGTTCTGTAAAATCGCCACCCCCTTTAGACGAAAATGAACCTAAAAATCTTGCTTTGGCAGTTAAAAATATGAATTTAGAACACGCAGTCATCACAGTAGTAAATAGAGATGATTTAGAAGATAGTGGTGCTAATCATTATCGTAAATGCCTTGAAAAAGTTAGAGAAATTTGCCCATCTACATCACTTGAATTACTTTGTAGTGATTTAGCTGGAAATCGAAATGTGTTATCTGAATTATTACATGAACTAGAATTAGAAGTTTTTGCACATAATGTTGAGTGTGTTCCAAGATTAGACAAAATAGTACGAGATAAAAGGGCCTCATTTAATCAATCAATCAATATACTACGTTGGGTAAAGGAATTAAGGCCAGACATTCTAACAAAAAGTAGCATAATGGTGGGGCTTGGGGAATCTGATGAAGAAGTTATAGATGCAATGAAATTATTACGGGAAGTTGATTGTGACATAATAACAATTGGGCAATATCTTCAACCAAATAAAAAATTATTACCTGTTGAACGATTTCCTAGACCTGAACAATTTGAGCTATGGCAAAATATTGCGAATGAACTAGGATTTTTAGGTTCTGCATGTGGGCCATTGGTACGTTCATCATATCGTGCAGGGGTACTTTATAGAAAAATAACCAGCAATCAGAAACAGTCAAAGAGAGAAGGTAAGAGGGGTTATCATGAGTGAAAGGGGAAAAGCAGAGGAGGATGCACCATTTCGTGTTAGTGGACCTCCTGCTAGACCTGGTGAAAAGCCCAAATTTTCAAAATGGGAATTTCAACCTGAGGACTTAAAAAAACTTGATCCTGTAAATTCTAATTCTAAAGATTCAGAACCTCATGCCCATGGATTATTACGTGTTCTTAATGATAAACACGAAGCAAAAGGAGAATGGAATCCAGAATTAGACCCTGACACACTTAGACTTGGTTTAGAACATATGATGCGATTAAGAATTTTTGATGATCGTATGATGAAAATGCAAAGAACCGGTAAACTTTCATTTTACATGAGATCTTTAGGTGAAGAAGCCATCGCTATAGCACAAACTATGGCATTAGAAGAACAAGATTGGATTTTTCCATCATATCGTCAACCAGGAGCTCAATTTGTTAGAGGAAGAGACATGGTCTCAATGATTTGCCATTGTATCGGAAATGAATTAGATAATGTAAAAGGTCGACAAATGCCTGTACATTATAGTTACAA
>CAZMJH010000013.1:0-13281 GCA_964566595.1 uncultured Candidatus Poseidoniales archaeon | reverse complement strand
ATCAGTTATTGCAATTGCTTGTTTCATGGGAACCCCCGCGTGGCTTGCTAAAACCAAGGGGGCAGCACCAGTTCCACCCTCTCCACCATCAACACTGATAAAATCGGGGCCTTTACCCGGATTAGCAGCCATTTCTTTTGCGATATTTTCAATTTCTTCAGTATGCCCGACAACAATTTTAATTCCTATAGGCTTTTTTGAAATATTACGTAATCTTTCAATAAAATCAAACAACCCTTTCAAATCTTCAAATTCAGAATGTCTTGGAGGGGAAAGAACATCCTCTCCCATTTTAACTCCTCGTATTCCTGCTATTTCTTTGGTGATTTTACTTTTGGGAAGAATGCCCCCTTTTCCAGGTTTGGCTCCTTGCATTAATTTTAACTCGATCATTTGTACGTGTTTTTGTGTTGCTATTTTAGCAAACAACTCATCTGAAAAATCACCATTTTCATCCCTACATCCAAATTTACCCGTTCCAAGTTGAAATATTACATTTCCCCCCATATTATGGTAAGGTGCAAGCCCACCTTCCCCTGTATTGTGCAGTATGCCAGAAAATCCTGCTCCTTTGTTTAATGCGCTTACTGCACGAGCAGATAATGAACCGTAAGACATAGCGGAAATATTGATGAAATGTTTTAATTTTACGGGGGTTTCAACATTAGTATGAGATCCAATAATGCGATTATATTTTTTCCCACTCCCTTTTTTTCCAAACATGGATGGCATTACTGTATAGGTTCCAACAGCATCAAAATCAACTTGACTTCCAAAACCAATAGTATTCTTTTTTCCTTTTGAAGTAGCATAAACCCAATTTCTTGTAATTCTATTAAATGGTTTTTCTTCGAGATCTGCGGTAAACCAATATTGTCTAAATAAAGGTCCTAATTTAACAGCAACCCACCGCCCCCAATATAATACTGGAAACCTTCTTTGAATTGGATTTTCAGATTGTAAAACATCATGGACAAATAAAATAATTACCGCCATAAGTATACTAATAAACCCCCCAAATCCGATATAGAAGGACAAATTTCCTTGAATTTCAGAATATATACCTTCATTATTTTCTATATAAATTAAATCAACTGTAATATAAAATAAAGTCAAAGTCGCTAATCCCCATAAAAACGCCCAAGGCAAAATTTGTCTGAGCACCCCCCTCTCTGACATGAAACTGCATTTCCCCCTCCACATTTCAATGATTCTACCATATATTTCTAAACATTGGCACCACTTACTTTTAATAGTGTTAATATTTACGACCATTTATGAAAACAACCCCATTTAAGGTTATTTTAGTATTATTGATTATGGTTAGTTCTGGGTGTACTGGGGCTGTTGATGATGTTGTAGATAAAATTGAGGAGATTGAAGAAATACCCCCAGTAATTGATGATGTTATTGAACCATTTACACATATGATGGATTGGATGGAGGTAGGTTCAAGGGAAAGAAGTTCACCAGAGTTGGTTCCTTATAATTCATGTGACTTTTTAGAAGAAGACCTTAGAACAAATTTGAAAGAAAGAATGCGTATTACAATGCTTCAACAAATGTCTGGGGCATTTAATGGAGGAGGAGTTTGGATTGAAGATGATATGGTAATGGAGATGGATGGAGCAGCTGTTGACACTGCAGACGAGTCTGGAGGCGCCCCATCATCTAATAATCGTGAAGAAGGAGTAGATTTTTCAGGAACTAATAATCAAGAAGAAGGTGTAGATGAATCAGACTTTTTGAAAACAGATGGGCACCACATTTACATGATAAATGATGGTCAATTGGTAATACTTGGTGTACCTGAATTTGGCGATATAAATTTTGCATCATCATCAACTATAGAAGGCAATGCTAGAGAAATGATGTTATCCGGTGATAAATTAGTAATATTATCTTCTGTTTATGTTTGGTCTCTTTCTGAAACAGATCCTCTTTGGAATTTAGTATGGGATAATACAGCACTTAGAATGCGAGTTGATAGCCTTACAAAATTTACTGTATTTGATATAACAGATAGAACAGATCCTGTTGTAACAAATGAACTTTATCTTGAAGGTTGGTATTTGACCGCCCGGGAACAAAATGGCATGGTTAGAACAATTACGCATGGTTATCTAGATTTACCAGGTCTTAGGTCGTGGGTAGAAATATCTCCTGAACATGAGGATACATATTACAATTTAGCATGGGATCACCCAGCACGTCAAGCAATATGGAATGTTTCGATTAATAGAACAATTGGCATTAATAATGAAATAATCGATTCTGCAAGTATTGAAAATTTAATGCCCCAGATGTACCATAGAACAATGAATGGAGTAACAGCAGTTCCTATGCGTTCAGAAACATGTAGCGAATTTATTGCCTCAGTAGATACTGTAGGTACCCAATTTACTTCAGTACTTACTCTTGATTTATTGAGTTCTAGTTTTAGTTATGAAGCAGATCATATAATGGGAAATTGGCCGGTAGTTTATGCATCTGCAGACACATTATTGATTGCAGAACCAGCACAAGATTGGTGGTGGTATTGGGGAGCAGATGAACTTGAAGAGGCAACAAATATTCATGCTTTTTCTCTAACAAATCAAGGCACATCATATGTTGGCAGTGGCCGTGTAGATGGGACGGTGTTAGACCAATTTTCACTATCTGAATATGATGGAAATATACGTTTAGCTACAACAACAGGTCAATGGAATCGTTGGTGGATGAGTGATCCCACCCCAATGGAAAATCATGTAATTATTTTACAACCAGATGAATCAACATCTACGTTAAATGAGATTGGTCGTCTGGATGGCATTGCTTTAGATGAAAGGATTTGGTCAGCACGTTTCACGGAAGAAAGAGCATATATTGTAACATTTAGACAAATAGACCCCCTTTGGACAATTGATTTATCAGATCCAACAAATCCAACAATAATGGGTGAGTTGGAAGTTCCTGGGGTATCCACTTATATTCACCCATTAGATGAAAATAATGTATTGACAATTGGTATAGGTCCGGCAAATTCAGACGGAACAGGACTCGATTGGTCTAATACACAAATTTCATTATTTGATGTTACCAATTTTTCCAATCCAGAATTAGCATCAGTTTTACCTTTATTCCCCGTATCAGAAAATGAAATTAATGAATGGTCATGGGGTTGGAGTGAAGCAACATTTGAACACAAAGCTTTCCAATATTGGGGGCCTAAAAATTTGTTAGCAATACCCCTTTCAACATATCGTCAGATATACATTGAAAATGATGAGGAAGCAAAAGAAAATTGGTGTGAAAATCAAGTTAGCAATATGTTGTGGTTGCTTGATGAAAATAGGGAAGATGATGAAACTAAACCGGATGAAGAAACTTCCAGTGGTAGTTCTGCAGGAAGTAGTGATGAAGAAAGCGAAGGAGAGGCGTCTTCAGACCCCTCAGCACCTAATGACGACACTAACGAAGACTCCACGGAAGAAGGTGAAGATGCCACTGAAGAATTAACTGAAGAAGAATATGAATATCTCTTAGAATATTGTTTAACCAATTATCATTATAATGGATTTTATAAATATGAATATGTGAGTAAACTTGTATTGGTTAATGTTAATCCTGGAGAGCCATTAAGTGTATATGGAACCGTTAATCACAGTCAGTTCTATGATACTGAAACTTGTAATTATTGTTATTGGGTTGGTGAAACCAGTATTAAACGTTCAATTTTCATGGGTGATTACATTTATGCAATTTCATCTAGAGGAATTACTGTAACAAATTTAACATCAATGGAAGGAACAGGTGAAATACAATTTACAGATCATATTTTGGTAGATAATAATGAAGAAGTAGATGATGCATCGGGTGTAGATGTTGAAGGTTAAAATTTAATTATTAGTATGAAGTAACTAATTCATTGATTCCAAATATATTAACTTAACACGAGGCTTACTTATGACGATAGATGAAGGAGGAACTGGCGCTGCACCCGTGCGAATTTTACGCCCCGAATCATCAATTACATCAGAAGACACATTAAGAGAAAAATTAATTTCAGCAGCATCAACATTTGCGGATTTACTCAGGCCCACTTATGGTCCTAAGGGCTTAGATAAAATGTTGTATAAATCTAATGGTGAAGCAGCAATTACTAATGATGGAGCAAAAATTGTTTCAGAATTAATGGTTAAACATCCCACAGCAAAAGCATTTGTTAGTTTAGGGAAATCCCAAGAATCAGCCGCGGGAGATGGAGTAACAGGATGTTTGTTATTCGCTGGTGCATTAATGTACGAAGCAGGCCTTTTAATCAATAAAGGATTACATCCATTAGTAGTTATAGACGGATATCAAGAAGCATGTGATATTGCAGTTTCAAAAATAAGAGATTTAAGCATTCACTGTAATGATCAAGGATTATTAGATGTGGCAACGACTTCATTAACAGGTAAAGTTACAAATGCTGCTGCCAAGGAAATCGCCGAAATTGTAGTTAAAGCCATCGAACAAATAAAAAACACTTCAATATGTGATTCTGAAAATATTTTGATGGCAAAATCTTCAAACAATACCCCGATGTCTATTGAATTAATTAATGGAATAATTTTGGAAAAAAAATTACATTTGGATAAAACACCTTCAAAAATTATCGATTGTAAAGTAGCGTTAATTAATGGAGAATTAGGTTTTAGAAAACCAACAAGAGATTCAGAAATTGAAATTAATTCCCCCCAACAATTAACACAATTTATAGAAACGGAGGATAAACAAATACAAAAAATAAGTCAAAAATTAATAGATTTAAATGTAAATGCGGTATTTTCCACTGGAGAAATAAATAAAGAAATTCTTCATCATTTATTATCTAATGGTATTTTTGTATTAGGGGGATTAGATTCTGAAGAATTAATTTCGATTTCCCGCGCAGCTCAAGCAACAACCTGCCCCAGAATTGAAGAGATTTCATCTGAAGAATTAGGATTAATTGGATTATTGAAAACTGAAACAATTAACAAAGAAGGAGAAACCAAACAACGTATTTTTATTGAAAATTGTAACTATACAGAATTAATGACAATAGATGTAGGAGGTTCTGATGATTTAGTAGTCGAAGAAACAATACGTTCAATACACGATTCAATAAAATCAACATGTTTATCCGCTCGCACCAAACAAATTGTAAGGGGGGGAGGTAATCCCCATACATTAGCATCTATCGATGTACTTTCTGTTGCAGATAGTAAACAAGGTAGGGAACGTTTAGGCATGGAAGGATTTGCAAGGGCCTTGGAAACAATACCCGCAACATTAGCAGCCAATGCTGGAAAAAGTAGTTTAGATAAAATAATAGAATTACGTAGCCGATTAAAAAACGAGTCAACAGATTTAGGAGTAAATATTGATGGAGAGATTTCAATTATTGAATCGGCATATGAGCCAACAGACTCTCTTTCCCACTCTATTATTTTAGCAACGGAGACCGTAATTGGTTTATTACGCGTAGATCAACTTATTTCTGCAAGGGGAGACTAATTTATTTTTGAATTTAGCAGTTCAAAAAATAGGTCAACATCACTATTACATTTTTCAAGGTCATCTTTAGTAATAATTAATATGAATTTTGAATTATTTATTCCAATAATACAGGGGGCTTCATTTTCAAATTCTTTAAGATTAGAATCAAGTTCATCTAAATGAAGAAGTTCAAAAGGCAAATTTAAATTATTTTTACATTCAGAAAATCCTTTTTTTTCTTTAAATGTACCATGAGTAATATCACATAAAGCGCAATGACCTTTACCTACAATTTTTCCAAAAAAATATTGTAATTCCCCAATAAAGGAACCTTTCGCATTATAAATTCCAATTATTTTTTTAAATTTAATGGTACACCCTCCAAATATATTCTATACGCAATCAAATGAAATTATTATTTTATGGGGTTTCTTGATTAATCCGCTATGTTTGGAGAGGATGAAGCGATGCTACATGTCTCCATCTCCAAGAGCGTTGTTAAGTGTTTATGATAAAACGGGATTAGTTGATTTTGCTACAAATTTAGTAAATTTTGGTTGGGAGATAATTTCTACCGGAGGTACCGCTAAAAAATTACGAGAAGCAGGATTAAAAGTCAAAGACATTAGCGAAATTACAAATCACCCAGAAATTTTCGATGGTCGAGTAAAATCTCTTCATCCAGCAATACACGGGCCTTTACTGGCACGTTTAGAAAATAAAAAAGATAGTGAAGGATTAGAAGAATTAGGCTATCAACCTATTAAATTAGTAGCAGTAAATTTGTATCCTTTTTCAGCAAGCGCATCCCAAAGTCCACCCTTAGATGATTCCGAATTACTTGAAATGATTGATATTGGGGGCCCAACACTTCTGCGAGCATCTGCTAAAAACCATAGAAATGTAATTTCTGTTTCTAATCCTAAAAGGTATAGTGAGATTATTGGATTATTAAGTGAAGTTCAAGGAGATCCTGAGAAAATAAGTTTGGAGCAACGGAAAAAATATGCATTAGAAACTTTTGAGCATACTGCAAGTTATGATATTGCAATTTCAAAAGAATTACATAAACGCTGGATAGGTGAGGCAAATAAAAGTGAGAATTTAGAAGACTCGATAAATAAATTGCCACGACGATTTCAAATTGATTCTAAATTAACAGAAATAATGAGGTATGGAGAAAACCCACATCAAACAGCAGCATTTTATGCAAACCCAACTAATTTACCAATTAATTTGGCAGAGTTTGTAATCCATAGTGGTAAAGCATTATCCTACAATAATTACGTTGACATAGATGCTGCTTTACGCCTAGCCCGTAATTTATCAACAGATGATTGGCCAGAAACTCCTCATGCATGCATTATTGTAAAACATAACAATCCTTGTGGTGCGGCTTTATCTGTAAATCAAGAAAACGCATGGAGTGATGCCCTTGCATCTGATTCAGAATCTGCATTTGGTTGCATTGTTGCATTTAATACTAAAGTAACCAAAAAAACAGCCCAAAAAATTGGTACACATTTTGTCGAGTGCATCATTGCTCCTTCTTTTGATGAAGAAGCTTTAGAAATATTAAGCGAAAAGAAAAACAGGAGATTATTATCTATTGCTCCATCTTTATCTAAATTATCACCCCAAGCATCTGAAATTGTTGCAAAACAAATTAATGGGGGGTGGTTATTACAAACAGAAAAAGCACCAAGAATAGATCCCGAGTTAGCACGTAGTGTGACAATAAAAGAACCAACACCTCAAGAAATAGATGCTATGAAATTTGGAATGGTAGTTTGTGAACAAGTAAAATCTAATTCAGTAATATTTGTTAAAGGAACCAAAACTGTAGGAATTGGACCAGGCCAAACAAGTAGAGTTGAAGCTGTACGAATTGCAGCACGAAGAGCGGGAAATGAAGCAGCAGGAGCAGTTATGGTTTCCGATGCTTTTTTCCCATTTCGAGATGGAATTGATGCAGCACATGAAATTGGGATTACTAGTATAGTTCAACCAGGGGGCTCCATTCGTGACCAAGAAGTAATAGATGCTGCAAATGAACATGAAATGTCCATGTTGTTTACTGGCATTAGATTATTTAGACATTAGTGATTATTATGAAAATAAAACGAAATTCTTTTGAAGCATCTACAGGGATAAATGCAATGATTATATTTATTGCAATAATTTTAGTAGCAACTATAGTAATGGCATCATTTATAGTGACTATACAAAAATTATCAGAAGTAGCCGACGAAAATGCAGAACAAACAAAACATGAATTTACTGGAACTATTTCTATTATAGGTGCATGGTTAGGTTCTCAAGATGACTGTGATAAAGACGAACCAGGAAGTACTGGAATAGACACATCTCAAGATAATTGTATTGTTCTTCTTTATGATTTATCTTCAGGTAGTCGAATTGTATTTGAATATGATGTAAATTGGGCAATTAATTGTAATTCTAATAATGATTTTACTTCAATAACAGGAACATTTGATGGTTATGGAGCAGATGGAGCAGTTAATGGTGATATAAATATTGATGACGATGCAGATGGTATAAAAGATATTCGACAGGGTTGTTGTAATTATTATCCTACATTTAGAGATCATGGAGAGAGTCAAAATATTGATGGTACTGATAAATTAATGGATGCCGATGGTGATGGTTTAGTTGATGATGATGATGATAGAATTTTACCCGGAAATAAATATATGATAAAATTAAAAATTACCACAGATGAAAATGACGATCGTAAAATGGAACAAGGAACGGTTGGTAATTGGCCCCCTCCAGTTGACGTTCGAGATTGTTCACCAGCCACTGTAAATGATGAATATTTGAATTTAATTATTGTAGTTAATGGGGGTGGAACTACTTACGATACAATAGAATTAGTTGAAAATTGGGTGGAAGGAGAACGCGTTATATGAATTATAAAAAGTATATATTGCCACGAATAGGATCTCCAGAGAATCCAGTTAGATTAGGAGTATTAATTTCCGGCTCAGGTAGTGGAATGGAAGCATTACTTAATCACCAAAACAACAAACAACATTGTCATCATAAAACAGTATTAGTAATTTCAAATAAAGCAAATGTCAAGGGATTAGAACGAGCCAAATCCAAACAGATTCAAACTAGTGTTGTAAAATTACCAGAAAACACCAAGAAAAAAATTTCAAGACAAAAACACGAAGAATTAATTCAAATGGAACTTGAAAAGTATGAGGTAGAAGTTATAATCCTTTCAGGCTATATGCGTATACTTACCCCTTCATTTGTTGAAAAATGGTGTGGAAGGTTACTTAATATTCACCCTAGTTTATTACCACAATTTCCTGGTGCTCATGCTCATCAGGATGTACTTGCATCTGGAATTGATGTATCTGGATGTACTGTACATTTTGTAGATTCGGGAGTTGATACTGGAATGATAATAGCACAAAAATCTGTAATAGTATATTCTAATGATACTTTAGAAGATTTACAAGAACGCGTAAAAATCCAAGAACATCTTATTTATCCACAAGTTATAGATGCATTATGTGAAGGGCGTTTACAAATAAAATCAACAAATCAAGTAATTATTCAAGATCTGTAGGATAATTTAAATTTTTAAATGAATTTTCAGTAACTCCCCATGCTAACCATTGTTTTGGTTCTACGATAACATGATTTAAATCATCAAAGAGTTTTGCAAGTCTTTTATCTTTATTTTTTGAAATAATATCTATTTGTTTAATTATACGATCAACTTTCAGACAAGAAAGTAAAGGTTCATATCCCCCAGAGAGAGTATTTTTTGATAAATTAGAAAATGGAATTACAGCCTCTAAATCATTTTTTAGTAATTCGGAAAGTCCTTGAAACAATTTTGGAGATACAAAAGGAGTATCTATGGGGGCTAATTGTACACATTCCCATTTAAATTTTTTAGCGGTAATTAATGCAAGGCGAAGGGCTTGCAACACATCATATTTTTTTGATTTATCATAGCTCCATTTTACATTATAACTAGAAATTAGTGGTGAAATGAGTTCAAAATCTTTTTTTGATTTGATTTGAATTAAAAATGATTCACATCCCGCTTTTTTTAATGCCTCAAGAACATGGATAATCAGGGGCTTCCCCTCAATTTCAAGAATTACTTTATTTTGCCCCATGCGTTTACTTTTACCCCCCGCAAGAATAATTGCTGGGTACACCAATTAAATCCCTCATTGTAATTCTGCAAGCTCATCAACAGCAGATTTTAACTCTTCTAAAAGTTCTTGAATTAACAAAATCATTGCTTTTTTTTCTCTAAAAGTTCTTGTTTCATTCAACCACTCAAGTAATTTTCTTGCATCTTGAGCATCCCTAGTTACAGTCCATTCTAAAACCTCTTCTTTGATGGGATCATTAGAAGGTAAAAATCGTTCAACCATGCCACTCAATTATAGCAAGAAGAGGCATATTATGATTTTAATTGTCTAAAATTTTTAATTTAAGTCGAATTATTAGGTCTTTAGTTCCCGGACAGGTTTCAACTAATTTCAACTCTTCCTTTGTTAATTTCAAATTTAGTCTTGACTTTTGAAATAAAATAAATAATACTAATTGGTGAAATATAATTCCACGAGTTACTAGATTATTTAGGATTTCCATTTCAGGAAAAAAATGCTTTGCACGAACCAATTCTTCACAAACAGATAGCATATCATCTGCCGGCTCTCGTTTCCTAAGTGAGTTAGCAAAAAAAACCCAAATATTTTCAGAGAGTAATTGTGAATTTATATTTGCAAGAATAATCCCATAAAGTATAGCATCTTCCCTCCCATGGCGTTTCCATAATGCAGGTAAAAGCCCAATTATTAAATGAGGATATTTATTGAATTGAGTTAATAAAAAACTAGCAATTCTACGTAATTCCTGAGGAGGAGTTCCCAAATAAAATTCATATTTCCCGGCATCTTTTAAACGGTCTGTTAATGATTTTGCGATCATTGCAGGAACTCCACAAGTATATGCTTCTCGAAGCAATGGCAATAACTCCTTACTTTTTTTAATATTCTTCCAATTAATATTAGAAAGGAAATCATCAAGATTTGAATTCATACTTACTCTTTAAAATAATCTACCAATCATTTTGGTAATTGTTGTTGTAGAATCTTCAATCGTTTTCAATAAAGACTCAACAACTTTAGGTTCATAACGTTCTTTTATATTGTTTTTTAAGAGAGTTTGAATTTCTTCATGTTCTTCTTCATTAATATCAAATTCTTTACGTAAAAATGCCAATAACCGCCACTCATCTTTAGACAATGCCCCCACTAATGCAATTTCATACACATTTTGATAAATTTCTAATTGTTTTTTACGAGAGATTATACCTCCCCCCTCCATTTTTTCACCGATTTTCACTTTTTCATATATTTGAAGAGGTTCCCCATCTTTTAAGTCTAAATTTCTTGAAAGGGCAGAAATTAAACGCTTCTCTTCCCTTGTTAAGATCCCATCATTTAGCATCACAGTTACACAATCACTGAACACTTCAAGAGTTCGAGGAGAACCATCGCCCATAAATTCCCACAAGAGAATACATTCTTAACTCCATTGACAACAACTTAGATTAATTATTATGATAATTTAACCATTGCATTGAAAAAGGGAAGGTATGTGGACAGGTCAAGCGGAAGCTTGTATCAGACTCACTCCTTTCTTAGGAAAGGCGACTCACAATTTGTTGTGAAGTGTGAAGATAAAAGAGAGATGTGGAAGGGATAAAATGGGAAAAAACCAAAAAAATACAATGAAATATATGATTATAGCATCAATAAAAGTTGATGGAACCGTACAAAGAAAAGATGTAGTCGGTGCTTTATTTGGGCAATGTGAAGGATTACTTGGGGACGATTTAGATTTACGTAAATTACAACGTTCAGCAAAAATTGGAATGATAGAAGTAAATATTGCTAGTGCCAAAGGAAAGGTTACTGGCGAAATTTTAATTCCAAGTAGTATGGATAATGTTGAAACAGCAATAATTGGAGCAGCAATTTCAACAATAGAACGAATAGGACCCTGTAATTCAAAAATTGAAATACAGGAAATTCAAGATGTAAGGGCAACTAAAAGAACTCAAGTTGTTGAACTTGCTAAAGATCTATTGTTAAAATTAGTATCTTCTAGTAGCACTACAAGTAAAAGCGTTATCGAAGAAGTTAGGTCAGTTCTTACAACAGAACAGTCACAATTTTTTCATGGGTTAACTTGTGGACCAAATATAGGGGAAGCAACATCATTAATTGTTTGTGAAGGCAGAAATGATGTGCGTAATTTATTATCGGCAGGCATTAAAAATGTAATTTGTACAGATGGAGCAGGAGAAATCAAACAAGAATTAATTGATTTAGCCAATACAAAAGAAACGGTTACAGTGGCGATTGATGGGGATAGAGGTGGTGAAATGTTACTTCGCCAATTATTAGAAGTTATGAAAGTAGATTTTGTAGCTCAAGCACCAGTAGGTCAAGAATGGGAATTATTACCGATTAAAACAATTACTAAATGCCTTGCTATGAAAGAACCAGCAGATAGATTTGCTGCAAGATTAACCGATGAAGATTCTGAAAATGGAACGAATGAAAAAATAACTCCTCCAGAACAAATTGTTGATTATGCAGAACATATTAATAAATTATCTTCTAGAGAAGCGATATTAATTTTTGAAGACGACAGTGTATCAGAATCAGTGGGCGCCTCTAAATTAGCAGCATCAATAAAAGATGAAGAAAAATCAGTATTAGCAATTGCATACAATGGTCAACTAAGTAAACGTATGTTTGACATAGCTTCTGAAGCAGGGGTTCCAACACTTATTGGTACTAGTATTAAAAAAGGAGAGAAACCCAATGAAGATGTAGAAGTTTGGGCAACATCCACTTGGTCTTAATTGAAAATATTGGTAGCGATAATAACCCCCGTTGTATTAGGGGGGTATAAGGCAACTAAGTTGCTTAGAGAAGTTTTAATTATTGATTTATGAAAAATGAGGTGAAAATAATGAAACGCACGCCTGGTTTAGGAGTAAGGGCTAAAACAGTCATGGAAGGCGAAGTTTCAGAATTTGTAATTCGTGAAAGCGGGAACGGGAATGAAACATTATCTCTAATTAATGTAGATGGTTTAATTCAAGTCGTAACATCAAAAAGAGATCAAACTGGTGCCATAATTCTTGAAAAACATATGATTACAAAAAATGTGGAAACATTTTCTCATTTTAGATATGATTGGTTAGATACAACTAGATTTATTTGGTGGGTATTAACCGTTTTAGGATTGGCCTTGTTGTTTTTATCAATATTTATTTCAGGTTGGGGGAGTTTAGGAGCAATATTATTTTTTGTGGGGTTATTGTTAACTTTAATGCAAGCAGCAGATCCAGAATATATTGTATTTGAAACATCTTCAGGAGCTCATAGATTTTTAGTATATCGCATGGGTAGTAATTTACCATTAACTAATATGAGTATGGATTTAGTAGATAATGCAATGCAAGAATATCTTCGTACAGGTAAATTAGATACTACATTACTTGATGCTGAAGCAGAACGTATTGAATCTGAAAGATTAGTCGGAATTAGTTATACAACATCTCCCCCTTCTTATTCAAGTGCTCCTCCGTGTCAACCTCCGAGTGCCCCTCCGAGTGCACCTCCAAGCAATCCTCCGCCCCCTCTTCTAAGTGAACCTCCGAGTGCTCCTCCAAGCAATCCTCCACCCCCTCTT
>CAZMJH010000012.1:10370-13560 GCA_964566595.1 uncultured Candidatus Poseidoniales archaeon | reverse complement strand
TTACTATGTGTTTGTTTAATACTTGCATTATATCTTCCAAGGGCTGGTAAATACGAAAATATATTGCAACCTGCTATTGCCAACGCACTAATGTTAGTATCTTGTATTATTTTGGCTGTTCAAAATGATTCTTGGCAATTATTCGTTGCGTTCCTAATGCTCTTTGTGTCATCAATAATGTTAGTCATGCAAGCAGAAGTTCGTAGTGGGCTCAAAGATATTGCAAAACGTGATTCTTTAATGGAAAATTTGCGTAGAAAACAACTAATTAAACAACATCTAGAAACCGGTGGAACTTTACATGATTTGGGAAATATAATGAAAAAAACTGATCAAAAGCAAATTGTACAAACTTCTGAAAGAGGTACTGTAGAAGTAGTAGATCCTGAATTAATTGTATTACTTGAAAAACGTAAAAAGAAGAAAATGACTACAAATGTTAGTGAAAGTGAATTACTTCTACAAGATGTTCATTATAAGCCAGTTGTAATGTTATTATTTATTGGAATTATATTCTCTATAACAGGTTATTTCAGTTTTTCACCTTCATTAGCGGGTGGAGGAGAAGTTGCAAATGCAATGTTATTAATTGCTGCAATCTTTTCTGTTACATTGGTTGCTGCATCTCGTTGGAGATCTAAAGAATTAGATTTGAATATGTCAGATGTACTAGGTATTGAATTGCCAATTGCGGCTTCAATGGGAGGAATTACGTTAGTATATCTTTTCGGAAGAATGTCTACAGGTTCTACATTAGAAGATCAAATGGCATTACTCATATTAGTTGTAATCTTGTTAATTTTTGGTATGTTTTCAATTTGGGGTAAAGAGGATCTTGGTCGAAGGATACCTTCGGTAATTGAATGGATAGGTTATTGTTTAGCAGGTTCAAGTATCATAGGATTATTTATTTTTGCAGCAACTCTTCCTCCAATGTTTATTGACCCACTCAAATATGAATCATGGATATATCGTGGACCAATTTTATTTATGGAAATATCTTTACTCACAATTGTATTAATTTGGGATAAAATTGATGCTATTAGATTAGATAAAGGTATGGAAGATCATAGAGGGGTGCCTGGACGAATACTATGGGTAATCATAATTGCAATGGTCTCTAGTGGTCCCGCAACATTGTTGGTTTCTTTATTGTCTATTCATAAATCATTAAAATTGAGATTGCCTCCTGTAATTTGTGTAACAAATATTGTTGCTTTTGGTGGATTATTTTCTCTAATTTTATGGATAAATCAAGATTGGTTGTTCTATGTTTCAATAATTGGAATAATTGGAGCAATCGGTTCTTGTGGAGGATTATTATGGATTTCTACAACAAGAAAGGATTTGGGGAATTGGATTTCTTGTTGGACATGGGATGCACATGCTCTCGCATTAACTTCGCTAATTATTCTAATGACAAACCTTGGAAATTGGTTCACAATTACCTTAATATTGACAATGATCGGTTTATCTCTTTCAATTTGGAGTACGGGAATAATGTTAGATTTGCGAACATATAGAGTCTGGGGCGCCATTGATTTATTCATCGGCTGGGTTATTGCAATATTATCTATTGGCTCAATTCTAGAACCTTTCAGTCTCTTGCTATTACTTGGTGCTACAGCAATATTACTTGGAATAATTACTTGGCTGGCTCAAGTAAACAAACACATTTTATCTGAACAAGGTTCTTCACATATTTCTTGATAAATGTTCACACAAAATATCAACTAATTCTGAAGGTTCTGCAGAAATTTTTTCTTTACAACCGGGAGATAAACGTAAAGAAACAGAAATTTTAGCTTCTGTTCCTGAATTACGTATTCCTAAACTAAATGGTAAATCTTCAACCTTTCCTTCAAGAAGTAATAATGATGTTGAACCTGTAATTTCTAAATTCGATAAAGAAATCGAGTTTGAATTATCAGCAAACCAATCTTCAGCCAATTTATGTGTTTCAACACTTAATTCATTTTTACCATCCCATAAACTTCTATCCACGCCTTTTACCGATTTACGTAATTTCCAACCTGGCTCAAAACTATTGCTATTTTTTGAAGATTTTAATACGCAACGAGCTAAAATTGTGTAAACTAAAGTCATCACACCATCTCCAACTAAACTCCAGTTATCTTTTATTTTTGGATGTGCAATTGGTAAAACAATATGCCCAGAATCTTCACAACCTATTACTCCGGGAATTTTTTCATTTTGAATTAAAGTAGGTGCGGAATTTCTACATAATGCTAAAGATAACCACCTATCTCCCACTGCGGTTTCTACGTATTTTGTATGTTCTGATAATCTATGTAAAGAAGATGTTAAACTAAGATCGGATTCTATGGAAGCCGCAAGAAACCAATCCTTATTTTGATTTTTTAAAATACCCGCTTGAAGAATATCATCTGCAATTTTATCTCCATCAATCACGCATATTCCAGAACCGTCTTCTGAAACTTCAAACAATAAACATCTATCTGCATCCCCATCTAAAGCCGCTGCAACTATTTGCCCTGGCACTAATTCATTAGAATTAGAAAATTTATTGTTTATTGAATTTAACAAGACATGTTCATTTTCTAAATTATTCCAACTCCACCGATCTGTTGGTGAAAAATTTCCAGCACCACAATTTTCATTAATTTGTGTACAAGTAGATGATAATTCAACTGAATTCAATCCATTTGCAGTCAACCAAGTGGATAACCAATGATGGGCAGAACCTTTTGAGCTATCAATAAGAAATTCATGTGGTGCCAATACTTCTAATGTAATTGCATCATTTAGTTTTACAGACCAAATATCTTCAATTAATTTAAGACGATTTTGTAATGCTTGTTGATGCTTTTTACCTCCATCAAATTGATTTGTAGGTTTACTCATTTTTTCTAGAAGTACATCATCTATTTCTCGATCTTCTGAGATTAAATTTTCAACTATTCTAGAGATTTCCATTTCTCTTTCCGGATATGTCTTAAATCCGAATTTATCAAAAATTTTCAATCCAGAGTCGTGTGCCGGAATTATGGGTGCTTTAAACAAAAAACCCGCAAAATAAACTGATTCTTAAAAAGAAAGAAATTTATTCAAATTTAACAAGATGGCAGAAAGTGCAATTAGCAAGGCATCCACTTAGGCCATACAGCTCTGATTATATAGAAATGATAACAGATGAATGGTTTGAACT
>CAZMJH010000012.1:0-10360 GCA_964566595.1 uncultured Candidatus Poseidoniales archaeon | reverse complement strand
ATCTCTCCTGCCCAATGCACTTCACAGCCCTGTATTGCTAATCCTTGAGTTAGTGCTTTTGTTAGTAATGAATTATTTGGACGATTATCCCATCCAATAACAACACAAATATTTGATTTGTCACATCTTGATTGGATTTCTATTGCGGTTGCTTCTCCAATAACTCGCAATAATGAAGGAGTCAACATTCGTTGATTATGGTAAAGATATAATGCTTCATCATAAGATTTGTCAGTTACTTCAACTTTCCCTCTAACTCCATCAGTGCCAAATAACTGCATAAATTTCGCACCTAATTTTTTATTGAGCTTCCTTCAGTGGCATGAATTCCAGATAAAGTAGTATTTGGCCAAACCATGCAATCAGGAGCTATAATTGTTCCAGGGTTTGTAACTGAATTACAACCAATCTGTGTTCTCTCCCCCACCAATGCTCCAAATTTCCTCAATTCGGTATTAATTATTTTATTTCCAATTTTTACTTTTGTTTCACGACCATCGTTTCTTAAATTGCTTAAAATTACACCAGCACCTAAATTAGCATGACTACCTACTATTGAATCTCCTACATAATTAAAATGGGGTGCTTTACCATTTGGAAGTAAAATAGAATGTTTAATTTCACTAGCATGACCCAATACTGCTTGATAGCAAATCCAACTATTTGCCCGAATATATGCGCCATGTCGTATTTCTGCCTCAGGAGCAACATAACAGGGCCCTTCAAATCTTGTATAAGGGCCTACAAATGCTCCTTCCGCAATATGTACTACTCCCTTTGATTCATCAATACTCACATCAGAACTTATCGATTCTGGAACATTACTCCCTATTGAAGACAATAAATTTTTCAATTGATTTTTCAGGCCTTTATCAAACGATGGATCTAATATTTTCCAAGCCGGATTGTCTCCATGAATAAGTTCTGGATAATGTCCGCCATCATTAGTATCCCAGTGTTCTTTTAGATTGTTAGCACTAGGCCAAAGTTTCACAGCACTAACGCTTTCGGGTGTAGACGTATTATCCACCATATTAGAGCGGATACAACATTAAGTCAAAACCTTGACTACTGTTCGGATACAATATAGAGGCGCTTTCCTGTTGATGCATCTAATGCATATGATATATCTTTACAATATCTAGGAATGAAAAATCCAACTTTTCTAGCAGTTAATCCATGGTTTCTCATTTTTATTTCGTTACATAGATGATCTACAATTGCAGCTGCGCTACAATTCGGATTTAATGCTACATATTGTCGTATTTCTTCCTTTAAGCGATTCATTCTTGCTTCCCGCTGACTACCTATTGCCATAATATGTCAAAGTTTAATCAAGTATATGATGCGAGTTTGGGTTATCCCGGGGTGCCCCACCCTATTGATAAAATCATAAATCATGATACTCAAAAATTGATTATGTTCTTAACGAATGGCAAAATGGGCTCAATAATGGCATCTGTCCCAGTGGCTGATCTTCAAGCATTATCAACAATGGATGATTATGATAAAATGCTTGCAATGGATCGTTTATCTAAACAATATGGAGTAAGTGTTGCCAATATTGAAAAACAATCTTCAGCATTAGCAAGTGGGGGTACTGTTGTAGATTCTTCCTCTAATGATGACCTTTATGTTCCTTCAAAATCATCCACTTACGATGAACCTGCCGTACAACCTCCAGGAACCCCAACCTATCTCGAAAATGCAAATAAATTCAGAATGAAATATGATCCTAGCGAAGAATCTGTTGCAAGACAATCTCAAGTTAATCAAGCAATATTATGTCCACATTGCAGTGCACCATTGGGAATACCCGCGGCAAGACCAATCAAAATCAATTGTCCAAATTGCTTACAAGAGTCTACGTTTTATAATTAATAGATAAGCAAAAATACAAATACATTTAATGAATAATTGATGAGAAGGAATAAAGGGGTACTTTTCATAATTTTAATTTATTCTTTAATCTTGATTAATTTCTCTCAACCTGTTCAAGCATGGGAAGGGGCAGTTACTATAGATAGTTTCAAATTACACGATTCAGAAGTTAATCTGGGAGATGATATGAAAGCTACAGTTACAATTACAAATCACGATTTTGAGAAACACAATATACATTTTAGAGGTTTATTAGTTGAATCTAATGGGGAATATTATCGAGGAGAAGATGGTTCTAATGAACTTGTATTTGTTGATATGGATTGTTGTTTGAGCCTATACAATATCTTTGAAGGTGAAACTGTCACTCTTGAATTAAAAATTAACACATTCAATCTACCCTTAGGTAATTGGACTTCAGATATTGGAGTATTACTTTATGACAATGATGATGAAGTGACAGACTATACTACAACTTCTCAATTTAAAATTAATTCTAAAGACGATAGTGGGGGGTCTGGGCCAACAACAATGGAAGGCGCTTTAGCAATGTGTTTTGGATTCATTATTATAACAACATTAGTTGGATTTATAGCCATAAAACACTTTGCAAACCAAGATTCGAATATTAATCCGCCTGTAATGATGGCAACTTCTAATCAGGCAATTATTACTTCTAATGTTCATCCTCCTCCTGTTCCGCCAAAAGTAAACATTAATCCTGTACCAATACCCTACACTAGTTTACCTCCTGGGGGAGAATATAAGCAAGTTGGAAATGTGACAATATATTCAACTAGTGATGGAAGAACTTGGATTCAACAACCTAATGGAACTTTTATACAAAATTAAATATTGAAATTTTATGATTCTAGGAATTAATGGCTTTTTCTTCAACTTCTATTTCCTTAATTCTTACTTCTACCCATTCTACTCTCTTTTCTTTTACTGCATCTCTAACTCTTCTTTGGTTTTTATTTAATTGGGATTTGCCTGATTTAACTTCTATAAATTTAATTTCTACTTCTCCTTCCCCATCAAGCCCTTTAAATCCGATAAAATCAATTGGGTTGCCTAAAAAATTAAGTTCTTTTACACTGTTTACTGCTTCCATTGACCAAGGAGCTATAGTTTCACTAATCTGTCCCTTAAGAACACTCCTTTGACGAGTTGTAGAATCTTTTCTTGCTTCTGATTCTGCTATCTTGATTGCTTTTTCATGTTCTAATTTTATCTTATTTAAATTAACTGATTTTTTAATTAATAGCCATATTAAATAAACTATAATCAATAATGCAATAAAAATTGTTAAAATCGTTTCTGTCAATAAAGTTACCATAAATTCTACTTTCAATCCAGTGGTTATTAAGAATTGGGATACTTGTTAATCAAACACTCCCCATAGAGGTTCTGTATTCCTTATATGCCCCAGTAAGTATTGCCAGTTGCTGTACGTTCCTTAAGACTACGAATTATTGTCATAGTCATCCAAAGAATCACTATCCAGAAAAATGGGCCATAGAACTCTGGCAAGATATCTTGTGCTGCAAACTCAAATGTAGTATCTGTAAAAGCTTGAGTGAGTATTGTTAATGCTGCATCTGTCCAAGAATATACAACCATTGCAAATGCTGCTATAACCAACATACGGCCAGAGAATGAGCCTCGCTTTAATCTTAACAATAATAATCCCCCAATCATTAGTAAAAATGTAATCATAATCCAAGCTAATGATGAATGAAATACCTCTAACACCAAAGACATTGATAATTCACTATTTTCTGCGGTTCTATCCAAATATTCATTCCAACCTGAGACAATACCTAAAATTCCGGTAAATACACCTCCTAACCAAAATAAACTCGAAAACATTGCTGCATCTACATTCTCTCTCATATCCCCCATTACTCTGGCAACAGTATCATCTACTCCGAGACCTTTAGCCAGTATGTAACCTCCAACAAGAAGAGGCATAGCACCAATCAAAATACCTCCAGCAGGCAACATTATACCTAATCCAAGTATAATTAAAAATATAGAAAGCGGAACTAGCATTTTTGCCCTCCATTTAGGATCATCAAGGGCTTTTGCAATAATGTAATACGTTCCTTCTATTCCTTTGGATTGTTTAACTATTACTTTTTGAACATGTTCTACCATTACTTGACTTTGTATTATTGGAAGTACTGATTCGTCTTCTGCACCATCAGTTACTAAAATCGCCCTATCTGGTTGGAAATCCTTGACTACTTCTTCAAGCTGACTAGTAATGATACGATCACTACGTAATCCTACCTTTTCATCACCTGTAATTATTGCAACTTCAACTTGGTCTGCATCTTCAGCATTATCAATTAAGGCATCATGTTTATTTAATGCGCCCAATATTGCATTAGTATCGCTTTCTTCTGGATCTGCTATTCCAAGTTTAAGAGCCGCTGTTAATACACTTTTTCTACCAACTACTGGCCCTCTTATACCTGCTTTAGCACCAAGATCATTATCCCTGTCAATTGTCAGAACCAAAGTCCTCTTTGCCATAGCGTTTCAAACCCCCGTAATTGGTCTAATTAAAAGATATCTCGTACATTGTGTGTATTAATCCCCCTAATTCTCTTTATTATTGCTTGTTTGTTTTCCTTTCCAACCTTGCTTTACTGCTACATATTGTACTGGATTTTTTAACCATTCCTTGTCACAAAGTGAGTCGTCACCAAATTCAACAGCACAATTTGCTCCTAATTTCATTTTTTCACAACTTGTAGGGGTGTAATTTGTTTCATAAATTTGTCCAATTTGATACTTAGTTGTCTCTTCACTATAATCTGGTGCATTAAAAAAGAATGCAATTGCTTCTTTTTGGGGCAATCCTATCTTTGATGCCATTGATGCAAGAAAAAAACGGCCGGTATGGTTTACATTAACACCTCGTGCTAATTCTGTTATTGCTTTGTGCATACAAGGTGGCCAATCGGTTTGATCCACTTTACTTAGCTCCAATTCTTTCTTCTTGAATTCTCCAAGTGTGCCTGTAACCATTTTCACATAAACATCAATTCCGGGTATTTTTTCTTCACCCATTTTTTCTATTTGCATTCTTGCATCTTGTTGAATTTCAATTTTTATTTTTTCACGTAAAAGTCTTGATAATTGTGCATCACTACAATAATCTCGTTCATCCCATAATTTAACCCATCCTTTACTAACTTCATGATTGGCTAAACGCCATCTGGAACCAGAAATATTAGGGCAAAGTTCAATGAAATCTGTAATGCCTATTTTCCAATTCCCTCGTTTATATCCAAAATTACGAATTCGGCCTTTACCATCCCAAATTTTCACACCATAAATTAAATCACTCTTTTCGTGGACTAATTCTTCAATATATGTTTTTGCAATAAGTTCTAATTTTTCTCCTTCTAGAGACAATCGTTTCTCTGCTAATTCAGCCTCTGCTTGGGCCCATCGTGAAAGTAAAATTTCATCTCCAGATGAACATACTATTAATTTAGCAAAAATGTATGAATATGCTTCCATTAATTGTCCTTCTTGAGTATGTATATCACTCATTGATTGCATTTCTACTCCTCCTGAATGTGTAATCATTTCAATTAATCTTAATCTTCCACGTTTACGAGCTGGTTCCATATATGGATCTTCAATTAACATATTCAAAGTAATATTTTGTTCAATACTTAAATTATTCAACCATTCTCGAGTTTGGGGTAAAAAGGGGTAACGTGCAAGTAAATCCTTTTCCTCAATATCGGGTGGCTCTAATGGACTGGGCACAGTATTGGTTTAATGTTGAAGGTTATTGAATTATGACCTCTGGGGCAATAATAATGCAATCAATTCATTTCACTCCGGTTTGTGTTGATTTTCAACAAAAAATTCGTGAACATTTTGGTTGGGAATTGCGTGATGATGAGAATGTTTTTAATTGGTTACAAAAAAATATTAGCAAATATAATACAAAATGGGATAGTGAAAATCAAAGAACTAATCTAGAACAACTGATTGCAAAAATTAAATCCAAAACAAAATTTGCAGTAATTGGTGCAAATATAACTGAAAGTGAATTATTTAATTTATCTGATGATGTTTCATTAATTGTTGCTGATGGTTCAATAGGTTCGTTGATAGAAGTAAATGAAAAATTACTTAAAAATGTAATTTGTTTGGTTTCTGATGGTGATGGGGTTCCCCACATTAACAATGAAAAAATTGGAGAAGTTACTTTATTATTACACGCGCATGGACATGCTAAAGAAAATTTACAAAATATATTAGAAATCTGGAGCAAATGGGAAAAAAAGCCTAAAATAATAATCAGTCATCAAACATTTAATACAAAAAAACCTACTGTTAACTTCGGGGGGTTTAGTGATGGAGACAGGGCTGTTTGTATGTTACATGCATGTGGAGTTGAAAAAAGACATATACAACTTCTTGGATTTAATGCTAAAAAAATTGGACCTTGGTCTGGATTAAATGATTCGAAAATAAAACAAGAAAAATTGATCTGGATGAAATATATATTGGAGGAATTAGGATATGACATCTGATTCAAAAAAAGAAGAAAAGGTAGAAACTAAAAAATATCGTGTATATTTTATGCTAGCTTTATGGCTTTCAATAAATTTAATCTGGCTTACATTACATCAACAACCTTCTGTGAATCAAGTTAATAATCCTGAAATTAAAATAAATTATAATCACACTGTTGAAGTTCCAAATATTCTTTCTAGAGATAAACCAGTACCCTTCTCATTACGTTGTGATTTTACCTTTTCTGATGAAGGTAAAATTGATAATCCTGTAAATAATTCAGTATCTCTAATCTTATTTGGGGAAAATGAAGTGTTATATGGGTGGCATGGTAATGTTGGAGATGTTTGCCCTACATGGAATTCTCAATTGCCTCCTGGAACTTACAGACTTCAAACTTCAATAACAAGTGATCCTAAATCGGTAGATGTCACTGTTGAATATGATCTTAGTGTTTTCCGTAATTTTTCTTTAGAAGGTTTTTATGTTGCTAATCTTTTAGGATTATTATTAGTATTAAGTGAATTGCCTTTATTTCGTAAAAATAAAAACAAAAGTGTTAGTGAAAAGGGCAAGAAATGGAAACCCCAAGAATGGCAAATCGGTGATGCAACGAAAGAAGTTGAAGTTGGATTATTAGATTCTCACGATAATGAGGATACTATTGTTTCAGATGACGTGTCCAAACAACGTAAACAATATGAAGATGAAATTCAAAACAACAAACAAGACTTAATTCAAGAAATTGAAAAAACTCCTATGAAACAGCCTGATGAATTGCAGGAAGGGGATGATTCTACTATGAAAGGTAAATTACATGCAGATAAACGAATTCAACGCGTATCTGATATCTATGATTTAATGGAAGATAAATGAAAGTTTTAATCTTCATTTTCACCAGTCAGAATGCTTTGTTCTGCAACTCTTCCTAATGCTTCAGCCCTTCTAGCTCGCCCTACTAAGTAAACTACTCCAAGAAGACTAGTTGTCAAAGCAAGTACCCCCATAGGAAGTGCCCAAACAGAAAGTACTTCTGCGGCAACATCGATTATTGGGTTATTTGAATTCAGATCTCCAACGGCTTTGATGTTATCTTTTTCATCCGTTTCAATAATTTCATTATTTGGATCAACGTAAATTACAACATCATGATAACCTGCTTCAACTGGGTATTGCAATGTAAGTTCTACCTCTAAAGGAATCCCATCATCTCCAGGTTCCCTGATTGCTCCAATTACTTGCCTAAATACAATATTTTCTTCTTCACAACCATTTTTCTGTATATCTGAAACTGATTGATCTTGACAAATTATAACTTCCACATTATCCGCTTGTGCATTACCATCATTTGTTATTTTAATCGAAATTGGTATTGTATCTCCCACAGCTCCAGTATTGGAAGAAGGAGGATTTACTTCAAGGAGATTTAAATTTGGAGCACGCAATCTTAACATGATTATTTGCTCATTTGTATCTGCTACAGCATCAGCCCATGTAGGTGTTTCATCATAATCCCCACCTTCTAATGAAGAGCCAACCGGAGTTGTTACCTTAAGTCCTATTTCACGATCCATCAATGCTGCTGCAGGGCCTACGTCTATACTAGCAACAAGTGTAATTGTTTCATAAGCATTCATTGAAGGTATCATCCAAACTCCTCCATTACTAACAAAATAACAACGACCTGCTTCTGTTGCTTCTGAAACCGTATTAGTTTCAAGGCATTCTTTTTGAATAGGTACTTCACTTCCAAAGTTTTCTAATGCAGACCATCTAATTACCCATGAAGTCAATATTCCAAAACCGGGGTCTTCATTCCATGCATCATTATTTGTCGTATGTACATTCAAAAATGCATCATCTACAACATTTCCATTATTAGTTACATTCACTAAATACTGTACAGTTCTTCCAGGTGCAGCAATTTTAACAGTATTTTCAAGGGTTTCATCTATCATTATTTGCATATCATGAAATTCTCTTACTGTAATGGCAATTGTAATTAATTCTCGTAAATGTGTTTCTTCGGAATCTGTTTCGCTTTGATAGGCTTCCTCACTAAACAATCCAATTTCTAGAACATATTGTCCTGCTTCAACTTGATTTGGAACGTTTGTTATAATTTCCAAATATTGAATATCTCCTCGTTGTAATCCATTTTCAGTTGGATACAAAGAATCTGAATCCCTTGGGATGTAAATATCCCATAATTGATTAATTCCTGTAGAGTTTGTCATGGAAAGTAAACGCACATCGTAACGATCTGGTGTATTTCCGTCATTCAATACAGACATTGGAACTACTAATGATTCTCCGGGATCAACCTCAAAACTTGTTTCATTAACTGTAGATTTCAAATCATATATTGGAGCCACCCTTGTAGTCAATATTACTGAATCAGACACTCTGGGGAATCCTTCTAAATGTGCTTTTATTGTTATCGAGGGCCCAAGACCTGCTGAGGCTACATCAAGACTTGTTGGAGAACATATTTCTACAACAATAGTCTCTGGCCTATCTACTATCCATGGCCTTGGAGTTGATAATGGCACATCATTTCCTAAAGGAGCATTAAACTCTTCGAAATCAACACTTACAACCCAATTATTTTCTGCCCATTCAGCAGGATCTACGCCTTCTGGTCGCTCTTCAGGTGCATCAGGAAGAGTGAAAATCAATCTACCATCCTGATAATTCTTAGATACTACAATATTATATTTCGCACAATTTTTACCAACAATAGGATTTACTGTAATGCTTGTTTCCTCGGGATTAAGATCAATATTTCCAGTTGTTCTTAATTCAACAAAAATTTTCAAAACTAAAGTATCCCAATTTCCTCTATTCGGACTTAATCTAAGAGGATCTTCTCCTGTTGACCACCCATGTAAATTTATTGCCTCATCGGTTGGATTTTGAGATGCTGGAATACTAATACTCAATGACTCTGTTACAGATTGCTGAGGATCTAATGATACATTCAATGGGAATGTTACCCCCCATCCAAAAGGAAGATTCCATGCGGCTCCCCCTTCGATTGTTTGTGGATCATAAAAAGCAAATGTATCAAAAACATTACCTGTATTCGTAATTGTTATTGAAAATTTAGCTGTTTTACCTTGTTCTACTTCAACAACTGAATGGCTAGCATCTAAATCTATACCATATTCGATATCCATCAAAGTAATCGTTAATCTCGAAGAACGTATAGCCGGATCTTTTACTGACATCGCGACTACTGAAATATTAGCAAATTCATCCTGTAATCCTGCGGCTTGGTAAATATTAGGCGCCCTAACGCGCATATACACATCAACTGTTTCGCCTCCAACAAGATAGATATTAGTATCTTCAAAAATTGCAGTATTATTACTTGAGAAATACAATGTTGCTGACCAATCAAGAGGAACTCCTTCAAGAGTCAGTGTATATGAATCTGCAACAATATCTGAAGGACCTGGTGTAGAATTGTTAACAGTTAAATTATACATTGTTTGTTCACCTGGTTCTATTTCATGGAAATATGTTTCACCGTCTTGGAAAGTTACATCTACAATTCCAGTAAGTACATGGGAATAACATAATGTGTATATGTAGCTATTACCCTCGTCATTACAGGTATTCGTATCAGTCCAAACTAAATGCGCACCATTACCTAAATCATTAGCAAAACCCGGTGGTGTTCCTTGATCTGGAGTTCGTCCAGAATTAGGACCTAATTTATCAGAATTCCATTTTGTTAATTCTGCTGTTTCCCAAGGATCCAATACAAGTTCTCCTGCACCAGTATCATCTGTAGCATTTAACCTAGTATATCGTATTTCTTCACCTGCTGAAATATTATCATTATCTAACCAAGCAATGTGTGCATTATTGAGATTATCAACAATGATTGCTGGATGGGTACTTGAAGGGGCCCATGGACGAT
>CAZMJH010000011.1:0-13753 GCA_964566595.1 uncultured Candidatus Poseidoniales archaeon | reverse complement strand
AGCACTTGGAGTAGTTAATGCCTTTTTTTGTTCTACAATTATTGTTGGATGTTTGCATGTTGTCGGAGAAAAAATATCAGGTGGAAAATTGTCCGTAGTATCAACAGGTGAATTAGGTGAGAGATTCAGAAAAACAATGAAATTTCAAAGTGAACAAAAAGCAATTATCATGATTGTGACGGGATTATTGACATTAGCTTCCTTATTTGGAGCAATGATGATAAAAACGGAATTTGATTTGACGGATTTTCTCGATGAAGATATGCCTGTAATGGAAGTAAGAGAAAATATACAAAATTCATATGATTATGCTAGCATTCAACTTATCTATGTGTTAATTGAACCCGAAGATGGTTTAAATTCAATTGAAGGAGGGGATAATTTACTTGATACAATGCAATATTTAGATGAAACATTACCTCATACCAAAGGTGTCGTTAAGCCTTCAGGGGATAATGGAAGGCCACAATATCATGGGGTTTATGCAATTATTAGGGATGCATTAGAATTAGATCCTGTTTGGGGCGAAGATTTTAATTTAAAGTTGTATGGAGATGAAATAGGAAAAATAGATTCTGCAGAGGATATATATCATGGTTTAGCATTAGGAAATTTATCAGAGAATAATACTGTAGGAGACCCTCTTACAGGTTCTACATGGGCAGAAAGAGTTAGTGATGCAGCAATAATAGATTCTACAGGGAATATCTCGAAATTACGAATTAGTATATATGTTAATTCGGGCACAAATATTGAAAATTCAGTGATTGTTTCTGAATTTGAAGATAGGATGGAGGTTATGTCCTCACAATTATCTGGATTGGCAATAATTCATCTTACAGGTGATATGGTGAAAATAGATACAGTGCTCACAGGTATGACAAATTCACAAATACAGTCTACTTCTATAAGTCTTCTAGTTTCTTTATTAGTTCTGATGTTACTTACTCGTCGTTTCACTCCCGCTTTAGTTGTTATTGCTCCAGTGGGTGTTGCAGCATTTTGGGTTATTGGATCAATGGCAGCACTTGGTTTACAATGGAATGTATTGACAATAATGGTTACAGCATTGACGATTGGTATAGGAATTGATTATTCAATACATGTCTGGCGTAGATTTGAAGAAGAATTGAAACAAAGCAAAGAAAATAATTGGGAAGCGATGAATAAGATGCACTCTTCAACAGGACTAGCTCTGTTGATGTCAGCAGGAACCACAATTTGTGGTTTTGCTGTATTAACTTTATCTCCTATGCCAGTTGTAAGGGAATTTGGATTAATTACTTCATTAACAGTATTTTATTCTGTAATCCTATCCCTCGTTGTTCTTCCCGTATTGTTAGTTGAATCTAAAGAAAATGGTAAATCAAATTAAATTAACTCATTTAATAAATTCTTTCATATCCATTCCTTGTTCTTTTGCAATTAATAATAAGCAAAATGTAATAGTTATTTGACATAAAGCCCTTTTTTTCCGTAAACATCTTCTTAATACTTCATCCTTTAATATTCCCGTATTTGCAGATATATACCTTAATAATCTTCTTTCTGAATTAGAAAACTCTATTTTCAACTCCTTTGTAATGGGTTTTACTTCCTTGTTTTTAGAAGTTTTAGGAAATTTTTCAGATTTATATTTAGGCAATGATTCATGTATGTTTATATTTGGCTTCCATCCTAATTCTATAATTTCAGAGTTTATTTTAATATTTGGAAATAAACCATCACTTTCTTTTAAGATCCATTCCTTTTCAATTAATTTACTAATCAATATTTCTGCATCAGAAATATTCATCCATTGGGTGTCTATACTCCAGTACCTCATTATGTATTCAGAAGATAATTTGGATTTAGGTGCATTTATCCATGTTGCAGTTATTAGTTGTGAGATTTCAGTTTCTATTTTTATTGTCATCTAAATCACTCCATCATGGTATTTGTTGAAGTACACCAACCACTAATTTTTATATTTGAATTTGAAACTTTTTCATTTGAGACAGATGGTGCAAAATACCAATTATACATTTTTGCTAATGAGGGGTTTAATTCGGTGCAAAATTTTTCAACATCTCCGGGATTAAAGCCTATTATTAATATTGGGCGTTGTATTATGTTTTTCAGGTCATCTAATCTTTTAAGGGTTAATTCTATAGATTTATTTAGTTTAAATTTAGTTATTGCATTTTTACAAAGTGCATGTGCTATTTTAAGTCTAGAAGTTTCCAACCATCCATCTATTGTAACATAAGTAAATCCTAACATTACAGAATCAACTAAAGCCCCATAATCTGCATTTTCAGGGTCCCAAATAGAATTTGGATGTAATGTCGACATTTTTTTAATACGTTTCATATTGAAACTATCTCTTTCATGTAATAGCATTTTTTTATGTTTGACAATTTCAGATTCTGGATGTATTGCACCAGGGTATAAAAGGCCTTTATGAAAAACATATCGTTCAAAAATTTCCATAAATAACCCCCAATATTACCCGTATATTAGTGAGGGTTATTGAAGATGACTCCTTACGGCCCCTGATATCAAACATGTCTAAATACGTAGCGAGGCATCCGAAAACCGGAAAACCAATTTATTCAGAAAAAGAAGTTGAAATTGAAACTTCATTAAAACCCCCTTTAGCAAAATGGGATGGTTTGGATCTAAGTATTTCGGAATTAAAGGAACTTTATGGGAAAATTTTACCTTTAGCAACCGGAGAAATCAATCAATTTGAACTTAATTATTTTGATATTAATGACAAAAAAATAACACTCGATAGGGCAGATGGGATTAGGTCCCTTCCAAGATTAAATGCAAATTATAATGAAAAATTGTATGACGCTTTGATATTAGGACTTAAAGATCCATTACCTGAAAATCGTATTGCTTCTCTTCAAGTATTGCATATTTGTGCTTGCATAAAACCTGATGGATTATGGGATCTCTTGGCTGAATTATTAGATGATGAGATTCCAGAAGTTCGTAATACTGCCATTAAATCACTAATAGCATCTGTTCCAATATTTCCTTCAGGTTGTGAAGTTTTATTATATATTGAATTAAGGCATGAGTATAAATCAAGAAGAAATGGGGCTTGGAAAGCTTTGAATGAATTATTGAAAAAGTGGCCAGATGCTGCAATGGCACATTTAGATGTATTATTAAGAGAAGATGATGTTGATTTAAGAAGAAGATCTGCTAATTTACTTTCTAATGCAGCTAATAGGAAATCTGCAATTGCATGGGATTTAGTAAGTTGGGCATTGCAGGATGCGGATGATAAAGTAAGAGATAATGCTTCCAAAGCAATCCGAACAGTAACAAACCATGAACCTCGTCAAGCTTTAATTTTTGCTGAAATGGCACTTTTTGATACATATAAACCGGTTAGAAAAAGGGCAGTGCAGGCTTTGCAAAAATTAAGTGGAAGTAGTAGGGTAAATGCACTTATAATTCGAGGATGTAGTCATAAAGATTTAGAAATTAGGACAAATTGTGTTAAAATGTTACCTAGATTAATGAGTGATGAAGATTTAAGAGATATTTCATTTGAATTATTAAGGAAAGAGACAAATGAAGAGTTAAAGGTAAGATTATTAGAATATAGTAAAGATGAACAACTTGAAGGAACAGAATCTGAGAAAAATAAATATTTGGCTCCAGCAGAGCCAATAGATCCTCTTGAAAAAGAAATAGAAGATTCTAAATCCAAAGAAAATTCTGATAAAGAGAATAACGGATCTTAGCGTCATCGTTAATATAGAGAGGCTAGTCGCCGTGGCACAGGTGTAATAATGAGTAGTGGCAATGATGCTTCAAACATTGAAAGATTTGAGATTATGTGGGCTGGTCAAACACCTAAGGGAATTAATAGAACCAAAGCACAAAAATTCCGTCAATATATTCTTGAGCATGTACGTCAAACTGGAAGACCTATGACTAAGAAAAACGCGTTAAAATATTGGACTGGTGAATTACAGCGTGAAATTAAAGAAAGTGAAATGCTTTGATTGAGTTGAGTTAATGTCAAAAAATTCATTTAGTCAATGGGATATTTCGAGAGAAATTATTGATGCTATTTCGAATAAAGGTTGGCAATCAACCACAGAAATTCAAAATGAAGCAATACCTTTTGCATTAGAAGGAAGAGATTTGTTAGCACAAGCAAAAACAGGTTCTGGTAAAACAGCAGCATTTGGTATACCAGCAATCGATGGATGTATTGAAGATAGTTCTATGCAGGCATTGATATTAACGCCGACTAGAGAATTGGCATCCCAAGTATCTGAAGAACTTAATTGGTTAAAAGGTGAAAAAAAGGTTCAGGTTGAAGCATTTTATGGCGGAGTAGGTATAGAGCCGCAAATCAATAAATTAGAGAAGGGTTTAGAGATTCTTGTAGGGACTCCTGGGAGAATTATTGATTTAATAAGAAGAGGTTGTTTAGATTTATCAGGTATTAAAATGTTAATACTCGATGAAGCTGATAGAATGTTAGATATGGGATTTTTTCCAGATGTTCAATGGATCGTAAATAAATCAAATGAAAATAGACAAACATTATTGTTTAGTGCAACATTTCCTCAAGAAATACTAGATCTTTCTAGTGATATGATGAAAAACCCAGAACATGTGTTATCTTCACAACATGAGATTGATGTTCCGAAAATAACTCAAAAATATACTAGGATTGGAAGAATTAACAAAAGTTGGGCATTAGCACACATATTATCCGATTTCAAATTTGATGGTCAAGTGCTTGTTTTCTGTAATACTAAAAGAATGGTTGAAATGCTTGAACAAAGATTTTCTAAGGTTTTAGATGTAAAAACAGAATCATTACAAGGGGATATGTCTCAAGCAGCAAGGGAAAAAGTCATGATTAAATTTAAGTCAGGAGATATTGACTTGTTAGTTGCAACAGATGTTGCCGCAAGAGGATTACATGTTGATGGGGTAAATTTAGTCGTAAATTATGATTTACCGTCGGATGTTGATAGTTATGTTCACAGAATTGGTCGTACAGGTAGAATGGGTAGTTCAGGAATTTCATGGTCTCTAGTTTCTTCCGAAGAATCAGGCATGCTATCACTTTTGAAAAATGTTCATGGATTAAATATGATAAAATCAGAGATACCAAAATTAATTGAAGGGGATGTAGAAGCATTTTCAAAGAAGAAAGATTGGAATGAATATTCGGATTTATTTGGGATGGTTAGTTTAGGAATTGATATTGGTTCTAATGAAGGCATGAATCATCAAATCATTTTTGATTGGATAACAGGTTTAATTAGAATTTCAGATTTAGCAGTAGGGAGAATTGTTGTAGATAATAAAAAATCACAAGTTGATGTACATCAATCAAAAGTTGAGTATATTATTAGTGCTATAGAAAAAAACGATGGTTTGGGAAGAAAAATTGAAGTCTCACTAATTTAATTTATTCTTCAGAATTAGTTGTCTGTGAATTTTTCTTAATAATTATCCCATTTATAATTAAATACCATATCAGCCACATTACAGTTAATGTAATTAAAAAACCCCATTCGAACACAAAAGTATGAAAATCCATCATTGGAGCTTCACAATTAGTAATACCTTGATTTTCTTCACACCCATTTACTGCAAGTGGATATAATACAAGTAATCTAGCCATATTTAGGAAAAATATGATAACACTCATTATTGCGATACTGTATAATTTTATGTTTTTAGTTACGTTTGGAGTTAGTAGTATAAGGGTGGAGATGAATAAAATTTCGTGAACACCGGCACATTCGTCAGAAACGTATAGTAATATTGTATTGTTTGTTATTTCAGGAAAATTAGCATTATGTAGTTTTACTTGAGTCATTAACCCACTACTATGCTCGACAAGAGTCGAGGAATCTGCACCGTAAAAAATGTGATTTAGTGAGTTCCATAATTTTGCTTCAAATACTTGAATCCATGCTAAAGTATCTTGAGATGCGGTAAGTATTTGGTAAATTATTTCTACAAAAATTAAGGCTAAGGGAATCACTAAGTATTTTTTTCCCATTTCTATAAATTCTTCAAAACTTATATCGTTATTTGGAACTTTAGAATCGTCACTTTTTTCATTTTTTGGAAGTTCCATGTCAAATGTGGTATATTATGTACAATATGAATGCATGGGGGATAGGCATGGTATATCATAGATTTACGCACAAATCCGATTCATTCAAATGCAGAATACATAAGGACAATAACAGGGGGACATAAAGAGATGGCTAATGTATTAAATTTACTAGGCTATCTTTGTCCAATACCTGTTTTTGAAACTAGGAAGGCATTATCTAAAATGCAGAAAGGAGAAGAATTGATTATTATTTGTGATGATTCTGATGTGCAGTATGATATACCTAAATTAGCTCATAGGCTTTCATCAGAAATAATTGATATTAAGGAAGATGAGGGCGTATGGGAAATAAAATTATTAGCGCCATGAGGTAAGAAGATGAATTTTCAATCAGACAATACTATAACGGAAAAATCGGATATTCCTGCAGATGCAAAATTACCATTAAAACAAGGAGAATTTAGAATTAGAGTGTTTCATGAAGAATCAACCGGTTTTGATCATGTTGCTTTAACATTAGGGAATATGATTGGCCCAGACCCAACTTTGGTAAGAATCCATTCTGAATGCCTTACTGGTGATGCATTTGGTAGTTTAAGATGTGACTGTGGAGCACAATTAGAAAGTGCAATTAATACCATAAAATCTCATGGTTGGGGGTGTCTTTTGTATTTGAGACAGGAAGGAAGAGGTATAGGATTACATTCGAAAATACAAGCATATAATTTACAAGATAAGGGAATGGATACTTTGGAAGCAAATTTAGAATTAGGTCTTCCGGGAGATGCTAGAGATTACCAATTAGCTGCAAGTATATTAAAAGAAATTGGAGTCATAAAAGTTTGTTTGCTAACTAATAATCCAAATAAGGTGAATCAATTGATGAATAATGAAATTGATGTGGTGGAAAGAATGCCATTAGTCGTGGGAATTGGGGATTTAAATCGAGAATATGTAAAAACAAAAGTTGTAAAAATGGGCCATAAAATTGATGTTAAGGATTTGGAATTTAGTGGAAAAAAATGACTGACACATTATTATTAGACAGCGAATGTAGTTTATGTTCAAAAGCAGGTAATTTTATTTCAAATAGGATAGTTAATCATGATGCATTACAAATACATTCCATTCGAGATTTAGCTGGGGAGAAATTAATTTCAGAAATGCCTATGCCACTTCAGGAATTAGATACAATGTATTTAATTAAAGGGAAAAAAGTATACATAGGCTCAGGAGCAGCAATTAGAACATTATTATATCTGCCTTTACGTTATAGGATATTATTTCCATTTCTTTGGATCATCCCTTTACCAATTAGAGGATTTGCTTACAAATTAATAGCAAAATATAGAAAATAACCTGTTTAATCAAAGGTTTTGAGAAAAATGGGGCCGTGACCGGGACTTGAACCCGGGCCGGCGGGACCACAACCCACCGTGCTAACCGCTACACTATCACAGCCATCTAACATGATAGTCGACTAGTATAGGTTATTTGAAGCAATCGACAATCTTGCCTTATTTTGTTCCTGTAACCATTTAGTTCAAGTGGTTTGAAAGTTACCGTAGCACATGGGCAGATTAGGTTATAATGCCAACGCGATTCTTTTTTTAATCATTTTATCTTTATTATTAATTCCTTTTGCGTCTTCTAGAAGTATACATCAAATAAATCAAGTTGATATATTTCCACAAGGCGAATTTGAAAATTCTGATGATTGGATAATTGAAACACAATCTGGTTTTTCAACATTAGAGGCAGAGAACTCAATAGCTATGGTGGCCGATGGAAAGTTAAGTGTAACACATCAACGTAATCAAAACCTAAGGCAAATGGAATTTTGGTCAACAACTTCACCTTCAGGACATGATTCAGCAGTTGGAAATCCTGATGGCATTGTATCAATTTCTTCAGGTTCAGATATTGATTTAAGTGGTTTTGATTTCACATCATTGCATGATTATCCTTTGGTTAATGTATCATTGTTAATTTCATTTAGAATTTCTTCGGGCCTTAATGATGATAGTGTGGAATTTAGTGTTGAATCATCAGAAGGAGCATATATGGTGCATACATATTCAAGCACTTTTTCACAAGGTGAAATAAATATGCTTTCAATTCCTTATGCAACATATGATTTAGATTCTTTTTATGATTGGACATGGGAAGCACTTTCAACCTTGTCTGTAAAATTAAATTATGAATCTGTAGGAGGAAGTGACGAGGCCCAATTAGAAGTAGATGGAGTTGCTTTGAAAGTCACATATCAAATGCCAGAAAGCGGATTTGATTTCGTAAAGGCAGAGTCACAAATTCAGTTATTTGAAAATTATGACTATGATAATTTAACTTTAAATTTATCTGGAAATATTGTTGGAGATCTAGGGCAAATTAATAATAATTTAAGTTGGATAAAATTATTGATAGGTTCAAGTATAGTTATTGAAGAAAACATAGATCCGAATATGTCTGAAATAGAAATTAGTGTAGCTTTAGATGAAATATTATTTGATTCAATAATTGATGTTACATTTGCCATCGGTATCCAATTATATTGGGATTCAGATGGTTCATCTAGTGATGCGGTTTTATTATTTGATGAAATATCTATTGATGGTGTAACATCTACAGATTGGGATGAAAATCCAATTTGCACGGAGATTGATGATTTAGTTGGAAATAATTCTTTTGTTGAAGATTCTGGCGATTATAAAATAATTCCAATTATAGATAATTGCAATGATGATAGGACAAATGAAGATGATTTGTTAATTTCAGTTACTTCAAATCCTGAGGGTATAGTTCAAGCATCTATAGATGATGGTCATTTAAAAATATTTCAAATAGAAAATTCTTTTGGAGTTGCTGAGATTATAGTAGAGGTAACAGATACATCAGGTAATAAATGGGTTGATTCATTTTTAGTATCGGTTTCAGAAGTAAATGATTCACCTGAAATCATTAATTTTCCTGAAGAGGTATGGATTGAATTGGGAAAACAACTAGAACTTAATGGAACAATTTTTGATGTTGAGACATCATCTGAAAATTTAGAATTTAGTGCAGATAGTTCAGTTGTTACAATCAATCCGGATTATACATTAAGTTTATTTTCAACTGAATTAGGTGTGGTTGAAATTACTCTTACTCTTTCAGATGGAAATACTATTGTTGAACACAAAATCATATTAACCACTTTTTCTGAAGCAGATCTTGAACCAATTTCAATAACTGTTGAACCAAACGAAGAGAAGTATTCTTTGGGTACTGAGATTGAAATATCTACTGTAATAGAAAATTCGGGTTCAATAGATGCAACATTTGTATCGGTGAGGTGTTATTTAAATGATCAATTGATTGGAAATAAGACGCTTGCATTGATTTCTTCACATTCGTCAAAAGTTGTAACATTTGATTGGGAAATAAATGGGGTTGTTCCTGGAACATATGCAGTGAAAATTGCAATTGATACTTTTGGGGCTATTCAAGAATCTAATGAATTGAATAATGAATTTATTTATGATATTACTATTGAAGGGGAAAATAATGTTGAAAATACTGATGTCGAATCAAAAAACGTATTATTGTCCATTTATCCTTTGTTTTTTGTAATAATTGGTTTTTCATTATTGGGTTTATTACTTTATTTCGGCCCTCAAAAAATTCGTAAAATGAAGTGATTGAATTATATTATTCTCAAACACCAGTGGGCGGATAATCGTTAATATTTGGGGAAAGCATAAAAGTAGATTGCTTGAGTATTTGTTTGCTTTATGGTTGGGGGACCAGAGATATACGAGGCAGGATGTGGGGTAATGGGATTACTAAAAATTCGATTGGAAACTGAAGAATGGATTTATGAAGAATATGAAGAAGCATAGTGTCATAAAAACACATGTTTAGGTTGAGCTACTGCTCCCTTTTCTTTTGCAGCAATTATTGCAGAGTCAAGTTTAGCCTCAGCTATCGCTAGCAATATTCCCTCTTCTGATTGAATTACTACATTATCTCCTTTTTTAATTTTGGAACTTATGTGATTTATTCCTGGATGCATTAAAGTAGCACCATTTGCTAGACTTTCATGGGCTGATTTTTTAACAATTATTCTTGGAAAGTTTTTAACTAAATCTTCAATTGGATTTAAAATCTTTAACATTGCAGAATCGTCATTTAATTCCTTATATTTCCACAATGCATCAGATAATTGAGTCATAGTTACGCACATATTCTCTGTAAACAAACCACTTTTTGAACGTCTTAATTCCTTAAGTATTATTTTTTTATCAATTAATAATCCTAAATCTCTAGCGAATGTTCTTACATATGTTCCCGCCTCACAATTCATTTTTAAAAGTAGATTTATACCATCAAAATCTAATATTTCTAATTCTTTTATATTTCTTGTTCTTACTTGTATTTTCACTGCAGAAATTAGAGGTGGAACATTGTAGATCTTTCCTTTTAATTGATTAATGGAATTTTTTAATAAATCAATATCGGCATTTGAACTTAATTTAAGACTAGCAATGTAGGTTTTGTTATGTTTAAGTACTAGCGGAGTTAATTTCATAGATTTCCCCAATAATAGAGGTAATACTCCAGAGGCAAACGGATCTAATGTTCCTCCATGCGCCAATTTTTCAATACCTAATAAATTTCTTGCCCATGCCGATAATTGGTGACTGGTTGGTCCAGGATGTTTATCAAGTAAAATAAATCCTGCATTCATTCTTGAATCAATATCTCTAGATTGGCCATTTAATTCAGCAGGTTCTGATTCAGAATTTATATTAATCATAAGACTCCCTCATTTTTTAAATGTTTAATGACTTTGTTGGCAACTTTTTCAGGGTTTAAATTATTACAATCGATAATTAATGAATAAGGTTTCATATCATTCAAAGAAATTTCATAAAACTGTTGGAATCTCAAATCATCTTTTTCAGCACGCTGTTGTATTGAAAATAATACGTGTGATAATTCACCACCCTCTCTTTTTTGAACTCTTTCTGCCCTGACCTTTTCATCAACATCAAGCCAAATACGCTTACATTCAATATTTGCTCTTGATGCCCAATGTCCTGCCAATCTACTTTCAATTATTTCTGGTCCATTTGTATCGCTAATAATTTTCATCAATTCATCATCTAATTCTTTATCCACCTTGTCGTCAATAAGACATAATTCTGCAAAATCAACCAAACTTAGATTTTTATTTTTTGCAGCATTCCTAAATATTTCTCCCCCATTTATTGATTTCCATTTAAATTTTTTTTCTAAAATAGAAACCAATGTTGTTGTTCCACTTCCAGGGTGTCCACTAATAGTAACTTTAGCCAAATTATTACCTCCACTCATGCCTACAAATTACACAGCGTAGTTTTCCTGAATCAGTTCTTTCTATATCAAATCCCTCACATATTTTACAAGAACCTTCTAATTTTACAGCCCTATGGGATTTTGTTTTGTTAGTATTTTTTTTATTTTTCATATTTGTTTTTCGCCCACGATTTTTATTGCTACTTTGGAACGGCTTTTTTTCACTAGTTGCCCTAAATTGTTCTAATAATGGCTCTTTGATAGTTTTTCCAGCAATTACGATTGGGTGGGATTTATATCTTATTAATTTTATATGTCTGTCTATAATTCTCCCAAGTGGGGCAGACATTGAGATATATGCAAAAATCCAAACAGGGAAAATCCACATTACTCTATCATTTAATCCCCATTTTGGAGTCCATGGTAAACTCAGATATTCAACTCTAAAATTTTCAACGGATGATGCAAGCCAAGCAAATATTGCAATAATGAATACCATTGTAAACATCATTGGTTTGAATGCTCCCATTTGAACTGCCATTTGATCAGGCAACATTTGCTCTCTCATTCTCATTGATGCATCTAATGCAACTTTATTTTGGTCTAAACGTGCTTCATTTGCCATTTTCCCTATTTGTCTTTGGCGATGCGCAATATGTGCTTGAGCAATAGGATCCATGAAAAAAGAACGTAGAATAGTATTAACAACCATACTTGCAGAACCTAATATTAATACCATTAAAATCAATGAATTTTCAGGAACTATTGGCTTTATTATTGGATCTGCATAATTCATTAGAGATTCTCTGATACTTGGATTCATTACAAGCATCATCATCATAATCATCATTAGTAAAAGAAACATCATTTGACCACCAGCTTGTGGTTGCCCCGAACTATCTCCTCCCTCTTGGTTACCTGTCACATCATCTGATGGGTGCATAGGGTGCATCAATGCTTCCCCCTTTCCTGAAAACTTCTATGCGTTAGCCTCATGAAATAGGGTATCTTCGGGCAATCTATGGACGAGCCCGATAATAGCCGTTGGATTAGCGGTCAGCCTATGCCAATGTTAAATCGTCCCGTTGTAATTTCTTTTTCACAAATAAATATTGTGTCTGAATATTGTAAGCAAGAAATGTTGTGGTATTGGGGGGCTGATCCTTCATGCGTGGGTAATAAAATGCGTACAATGCGTTGTAATGAGAAAGGAACAGAACCAGAAGGAAATGAGGCTGAATTAATTGATTGGATAGAAAGGTATGGGAAAAAATCTGCTCTTGTAGTAGATTGTAGGGAATCTATAGGAATGCCTCTTACTGTTACACCCTTACTTGAAATTTTAATCGGGATGCCTTGTCCTGTATTAGCAATCGTAGATGATGTGAAGTCATCAAATCCATTTCCTGTATGGACGCCTTGTTAATTATTCGAATGCATATCCACAAAGAGTACATGTGGATGCTCCGCCATCAACAACAGCACCACATATTGGACAATTTGTTGACGCCTCTGATCCTTTTTCCTCAACTTTTTCAGTTCCATTTTGCTCATCAGCAGCAGTATATGTGATTCCTGCGAGTTTTTCTTCAAAATCATCTTTTCCTTTTTCCTCTTCAGTAGTCTCTTCTTCAGTAGTCTCTTCTTCAGTAACTTCCTCTGAACTTTCTTCAACTGTTTCTTTATCATCAGTAAGGTTGAATTCTTTTGCAGCTTTTTGTAATTCAGATTTTTTGATGTATGTTTTTCCTTCTTCTGTATAATTTATTGCATGAGCAATAAATAATTCCTTGTCAGTAATTCCATGTGATTCCATTACAGATGACAATACGTCTTCACTCCAAGTATATTGGGGGGTTGATTCCATAACCTCTTCATTTTTAGAATCTGTAGTTTCTGAAACATCATCATCAAAATCATCTCCAATTCTCGCTCCTCTGAATGATTGTAAATCTGAGATTTTCAAATCTCCATCTCCCTTTATATCGTAAGAAAGCTCAATTTTTTGACCACTATTGATTAGAGGAACACTCCATTCAAGATTAATACCTTCATCAGATTTTGTAGTTGTCAAATCCACTGCGTTTTCTTTTGTTGCTCCACTTACATTGTGACCTTTTAATTCAAAACCAACTGGTATGAAATCAGGAAGAACCACATTTTTTAAGGGAGAGTCTGAATTATTTTCAAACATTATTAAAACTTCATAATTACCTTTTCCACCTGTGGGTATAAGGCTTTTTCCAGCACTAAATTTCCTTCTTTTATGACTTACCTTTATCGATGGAACCAAATCAATTTCTATTTTACAACTGGGACCATATCGTTCTGATA
>CAZMJH010000010.1:0-13825 GCA_964566595.1 uncultured Candidatus Poseidoniales archaeon | reverse complement strand
ACATAATCGCTATCTGCCATTACAAGGGCTACAGGCAAACCAATTCTGCCCAAACCTACAACCAGAACCTCTCCCTGCATATTTCGCTCTCCTAAGATTCATTCTTAATCGTTCTTGCTCCTCTTGCATCTGAATTAAAAGATACTTATGGAATATGTTTCACCATATAACGTATAAGTGAAGCAGTCAACATAAAGCCTACAAACCAACTAACACCTATTCTCGCATAGTTTTTTAATTTCTCTTTTTTCAGATTTTCTTCTTCCATTTGTTCATACAATGGCTCTAATGGATTATCTCTACTCATTAAATCTCCTCATGGGTCTACTGTTGGATTCCAACCAGAAATATAATCTTCATCAAAATCATCTAAAATGGCATTTGTTTCAAAATCCAATGTTATATCTAGTGCTTCTAAATTTTCTATTATTCGTCCTTCATTAGACGATTTAGGAATTGTAATATATCCTTGATCAATACACCACTTTATTGCTATTTGAGCAGAGGTAAATCCGAGTTTTGATGATAAAGCGAATAATTTTTCATCATTTATTTTTTGACCTCTTGCTAAAGGACTGTAAGCCATAGGGACCGCACCTGATTCTCTTGTTGCTTTAATCAAAGATGGGCGTTGTAACCAAAGATGAATTTCAATTTGGTTTACAGAGGGCCCATATTTTGCTTCTTCCAATAATTCTTCTAAATGATGAGGGCCATAATTAGAAACTCCAATTGAACGGGCACGTCCAGTCTCGAGTATCTCTTCCATCGCCTTCCATACATCTTTTCGACAAGTTTTATTTTCGGGAGGGGCATGAACTAAATACAAATCTACATAATCTAATCCTAATCTTTTCAAACTTTCATCACATCTATCTAAAGTTTCTTGATATCCTATTGCATCAGATCTTCTTAACTTTGTTGTAATAAATAATTCTGAACGTTCTAAATTTGACTCTGTAATGGCTTGCCCCACTTCTTCTTCATTTTGATATACTGTTGCGGTATCTATATGCCGGTATCCTGCTTTAAGTGCAGCAAGGCAGGCTTTTTTGCAAGTTCCGTCTGCCGGTGTCAAAAACACTCCCAAACCAAATTGTGGCACTTTAATTGGATAAGCAATGCCACCATCTTTTGTTAGATGTGATATCTCTAATGTAGGTCCCATGTTGGCACCAAAAAATAATCATACATAAAATAGAGTTTATTTGAAGATGTGTCTGTTCTACCAGTGTTGTGAGCGAAGTACCGTCTGGGTTGAATTTAACGACCCCACCACCCCAGCCTATACGTGATAGTGCTTCCTTGATGCTTACTAGAATTAACAAAGGAGAAGTAGAAATCTTATTGGGAAAGAGAGCAAGTTCAATGCGAGCTTTTCCAAATTTTTGGTCATTTCCGGGCGGGGGGTTAAGTCGTAAGGATGTAGAAAGCGCTACCAAATTAAAATTAGATGATGATGAACATGGCGCTATGAAAATATGTATTGTTCGTGAATTATGTGAGGAATTAGGACTTACAATAAACAATGGAAAGATTCTACCTGTTGATGCAAAAATAAGAATTTCAGTTCTTGAAAATAAGGAAAACTGGTTAAAAGAAGTTGTTAAAGGAAATATAAAATTTGATCCAAATGGATTAAAATTAATTCGTGAAAGGATTACTCCTGTTTTTTCTCCAATAAGATTTTACAACAGATTTTTTCATTTACATGTTTCAAATAATATTCCTGATTTTAACTTAAAGGAGCAAACGGAATTCGAAACTGCAAAATGGTATTCAATTAAAAGATTAATAATCGAATGGAATAAACATTCAATCTATTTGCCCCCTCCATTATTTACTTTGATTAGAGATTTAAATTTGCTACTTGAACAGGGTATTGAAATAAATTCTGCCATCAATAATCTAAATACAGATTCTAATTTAGAACGTGAAATTAATTTTTCTTCAGGAGTTATTTGCATTCCTGTAAAAACAGCAACACTACCTCCTGCTTCAACTACAAATTGTTATCTTTTAGGAAAAGAAGGAGGGGAGTTATTACTTGTTGATCCTGCTGCTCATCATCAAGATGATATTAATTGGATTATGGAATTGGTAAATTCATTAAAAGGAATGAAAATTAGTATATTACTTACTCATAGACACCAAGATCATATTGGAAATTTAAAGGAATTGCAAAAGCTAACTAATGCTGAAATTTGGTGTTCAAAACACACATCAGATTATTTACAACTTAACAATGCTAAAATTCTAAATGATGGTGACATTATTCACCTAAAACACCCAATTCATACTATAAAATGGGAGGTTTTGATTACACCAGGACATTGTCCTGGACATATCTGTCTTTTTTCACAAGCAGGTTTAATTGCTGGCGATATGATTGCTGGATTTGGAACAATATTAATTCCAAATGAGGGGAATATGGAAATATATATTGAACAACTAGAACGTATTAAAAATTTGAAAACGCGTATGTTATTTCCTTCACATGGTCCTTTAATTTCGGTTCCTGAAAAAGTTCTTTCCTACTATATTAGTCATCGAAAAAAACGTCAACAAAGAGTATATGAAACAATTCTTTCGGGAATTGAAGACCTTGCCAGTATCAGCAAATACACATATGAAGATACTCCTGAGGTTCATACAGGTTTGTCTCAACAACAAACGCTTGCTCATTTATTATCTTTAGAACGATTAGGGAAAATTACAAAAAATAATGAAAAATGGCAACTTATATGAAACCAAAGGAAATGGAAGAGGCCATTATCAAAAATTTAACTGAAAAAACTGGTCGTTCTCTTGAAGAGTGGTTTCTAGTTTTGAAAGAGTGTGGTTTATCAGAAAAACGTGATTTGAAGGAATATCTCAAAAATGTTCACTCTGTAGGGCACTTTCAAGCACAAACAATTGTTAAATTCTATGACATAGTCAATGCCTAGAGACATAAATTTCACAATTTTTAATCAAAACGATCTGCATTCATGACCTTGTTCCATACTTGAATGAAATCTTCTACAAATTTTTCTCTATTATCATTCTGAGCATAAACTTCGACAATTGCTCGAAGTTGAGAATTACTTCCAAACACTAAATCATAACGAGATGCTCGACGAACAACATTACCTGTTGAACGATCATGTGCTTCATAGGAATTACTTCCTGTTGCTTTCCATTCCACACTCATATCTAATAAAGTTGTAAAGAAATCATTAGAAAGGTTATTGGAATTTTCAGAAAAGAGACCTCTGTCGTCAGAACTTATACCAAGTGAACGAAGTCCCCCTACTAATACTGTCATCTCTGGTGCTGTTAACCCAAGAAGTTGTGCTTTATCCAACATCATTTCTTCAGGACTTACACTGTAATTTTTCTTGAGGAAATTTCGGAATCCATCTGAAACTGGCTCAAGTACTGTAAAAGAGAATGCATCGGTCTGTTCTTCACTAGCATCACCACGCCCAGGGGTGAATGGAAGTTTAATACCTGAAGCAATTTCAATACCAACATTACCTGCAAGGACTATTGTATCTGCTACACTAATATCAAAATCTTCTGAAATTTGATTTAAAGTTGTTAATACTCTAGCCAATTGTTCAGGTTTGTTAGCCTTCCAATCTTTTTGAGGAGATAAACGAATACGTGCTCCATTTGCACCCCCCCTCATATCTGAACTACGGAAAGTGGAAGCACTTGCCCAAGCAGTTTCAACCATTTCTGTAACTGAAAGACCACATTCTCTGATTGCTTCTTTTACTGCGCCAACATCGTAAGATGTGTTTCCTGCTGGAATTGGATCTTGCCAAATTAAATCTTCATCGGGAACATCTGGACCAAGATATCGTGTCTTTGGACCCATATCACGATGAAGTAACTTAAACCAAGCTCTTGAAAAAGCATCAGCAAATACATCTGGATTTTCATGGAAATATTTTGAAATTTTTCGATATTTTGGATCTCGAATCATAGCCATATCTGCTGTAGTCATCATTGTTTGAACCTTGATTGATGTATCTTCAGCATCTGGTGCTAAATCTTCATCATCGGGGTTTGAAGGTGTCCATTGATTTGCTCCAGCAGGACTCTTAACTAATTCCCATGAATCTTCATATTTGAATAAAATATCAAAATAACCATTGTCCCATTGAATTGGGTTAGCAGTCCAAGCACCTTCAATTCCACTAGTAATTGTATCTCGGCCTTTTCCTGAACCATGAGCATTCTTCCAACCAAATCCTTGCTCCTCGATTGATGAACCCTCTGGCTCTGTACCCACTAATTCTGCATCTCCAGCGCCATGTGCCTTACCAAATGTATGCCCTCCAGCAGTTAATGCCACGGTTTCTTCATCATCCATAGCCATTCTAGCAAAGGTTTCTCGAATATCTTGTGCACTAAGTAATGGATCAGGGTTACCGTTTGGTCCTTCAGGATTAACATAAATCAAACCCATCTGAACAGCAGCGAGAGGATTATCTAAAGATTGTCGAGTATCTTCATATCGGTTATCTCCAAGCCATTCATCTTCACTACCCCAATAAATATCCTCTTCAGGATGCCAAATATCAGGACGACCTCCTCCAAATCCAAAGACTGGTCCGCCCATAGATTCAATTGCTACAATTCCTGTTAATACAAGAAGGTCTGCCCAACTTATTTTATTTCCATACTTTTGTTTGATTGGCCATAAGAGTCTTCGAGCTTTGTCGAGATTTCCATTGTCTGGCCAACTATTTAGAGGGGCAAAACGCTGAGCACCTGTTCCAGCTCCTCCGCGTCCATCTCCTATTCTGTATGTACCTGCAGCATGCCAAGTCATTCGAATAAAAAATGGACCATAATGACCATAATCAGCAGGCCACCAATCCTGACTATCCGTCATTAATGCATGAAGATCTTTCTTTAATGCTTCATAATCTAATGAGTTGAATGCCTCTTTGTAATTGAAACTACCATCTAGGGGAGTAGATTTAGTATCATGTTGATGTAATATATTCAAATTTAATTGATTTGGCCACCAATCATTATTCTTTGTTCCGGTATTACTGGTGCTTATTGCCCCATGCATAACTGGACATTTGCTAATATCATTATCTCCACTTTCACCTTTCATTTTATTCGTCCACCTGTTCGTAGCATTATGTCCTGCGAATATCTCTAATAAATAATATTCTAGAGTTAATCCCATTCATAAATCCAAGGAAATGCTGCACCTGCTGTTAATGGTTCCATCCCTGCATCTGTCATAACCCATGTATCTTCAGTACCAATACTTCCTTCAGGATATACTACTTTTGGTTCAATAGCAATTGTTCCACCTTCTACTAAAGGCCTATCAAAACCTTTTGCAACTACGGGGCTTTCATCTAGTTCTAATCCAACACCATGGGCTAAAAATTTTGTTTGATCGGGTTTCATTCCCATTAAATTATCTTCATAACCTAATTCGCATGCTAATCCAAATCCTGCAATCCATGCTTCAGTACATGTTTTTCGTTGATGAAGAACATCTACAACCATTTCCTTTATTGTTTGCATATCTTCAAGTTTGGTTTCCCATTCTTTCGATAATTTTCCAACAACAAACATTCTTGTCATATCTACAATATATCCTCTATGCGCATGAAGAAGATCAACAAGAACGGGTTCTCCTGATTTTACTTTTCTAAATCCTGAACCCATGCCACTTCCGGGATAAGGACCTGTGCCCCCAATAGCAGCATCAAAAAATGAAGGTATACCCCCATTTCTTCCTGCAACTACAACTCCTCTATTACATTGCATAGGGTACCTCCTCATGGAAATATCACCACCAAATCCCGCCGCTCTACTGACAGCTTCAGCGGTTGCTACAAGTTCTAATTCTGTGATTCCTTCTCCTCCTAGCGCGCCTATTGCATCAAACATTTGTAATTGAACATCTGCTGCAATACTCATTTGTTCTATTTCCCAAGAAGATTTCTTTTCACGAATTTGGTGGATTAATGGATTACAATCTTGGAAATCTCCTTCTAAATCTGAAAATGTTTTGCCAAATTTAGAAGCAAAAGAATAAGGAATACTGGATAATTGCATAAGGGGAGTTTTTTCAACACCAAGTGATTTAAGTTCATCAGAAAATTGTGATAATCTTGGAAATTTGACTACATTATGAACTGCATCACTTCCCCCTGCTTCAAATTTGGCTCTTTTAACACTCCTCCTTACGAATTGAGTAGGGATTGATTCTTTACTTGATGCAGGTATATACATAGCCGCATCTTGTCGCCCCCCGCAAAAATAATACAAATCTACAGGGTTATGTAAAAGTGCACCTTCAAAACCGGCATTATCTAATGATTTTGCCAATGTTAATTGCCGAGATTTCAATTCTGAAACTGGTACTCTCCAATCTTCACCTTCCGGTCCGGAAAGGTCAGATTCGCTCCAGCCCATGTATGCCCCGAAGAGTAGTAAGTGAAAAGGGTTTGATGTTTGTCACACCACATATGGGACGTAATGTACGAGTTACCATACTAGGCGTTTCACAAGATGGAGGATTTCCTCAAGCGGGTTGTGGATCTGATTGTTGTGAAGCAGCAAGAAAAAATCCATCATTAAAAAAACATCCAGTATCTTTAGGAATTGTGGGTGCAGATTCATCTACTCATTTAATAGAAGCAACAAGAGATTTAGCATGGCAATTGAACTTGTGGCATTCTGTTGATCCTGTAGAAGGGCCATTGAATTCGTTATGGATTACTCATTCACATCACGGACACATTGATGGATTGGGCCTATTTGGTAGAGAAGTTATTAATGCTAACAAATTAGAAGTTAATTGTAGTGCAAGTTTATCTAAATTAATCAAAAATACTCCTAATTGGAATTTACTAATTGAATTAGAAAATATAAGAATAAGGGAGTTTGAAAATTTAAAATCTTATAGCCCTACACCTGAATGTGGTTTTTCCATTAAACCAATTCAAATTCCCCATAGAGCAGAATTATCAGATATGCATGCTTTTTTAATTCAAGGTCCTCAAAACAATTTATTGTTTTTACCAGATCACGATTCTTGGGAAAATACTCTTGAATTTGTAAATAAAAAAGAAATTCTAGAATGGTTTAATTCTGAAAATGTAGATATTGCATTAATTGATGGAACATTTTGGTCTTCAAATGAATTAAAACGAAGAAGTCAAACAATTATAAGTCACCCTCCAGTTAATGAAACATTGAAATTATTGGGTACAAAAACAAAAAATATGCCAAACATATTTTTTACACATCTTAATCACACAAATCCACTAAATAATAACTCCAGTGAAGAATTTTCTATAGTAGAAAATATGGGATGGCAAGTTGCTAAAGAAGGGGAATTCTTTAATCTTTAATTAGAAATTTCAAACATCTCACGAACTAATTTCACATTATCAACAGTAAATGCTATTTCTGCTGTTGTTTCTTCCATATGCATTATGTAAAAAGAATTTAAATTTATATTAGCATCGGCTATTTTTCTAGTAAATTCTGCTAATGCACCAGGCCTATGTTGTAGTGTGTATAGCAATAATTGATTCGTCGAAAATTTTGCATTAATCGCATCTAATGATGCTTTAGTTGCTTCTTCGTCATCAACCACCAAAGCCACTGCTGGTCTTGCTTTACCGATTGCTGCCGCTCCTAAAATATTAGCACCACCAGCAGCGATTGCTTCTGTAACTCCTGCAAGCTGTCCCGGTTCATCGGTTAACTCAATTGTGAACTCCATCATGTACCGCCGTTGACAGTTCGGTATATTACAACTTCCAATTAATTGTAAATTAATTATTAGATGAAACCCTCTTTTCAGCCAACTTACAATATTCCTCATTTATGTCTATTCCAAGATATTTACGACCAGTATTCATAGCAGCGACACATGTTGAACCTGACCCCATAAATGGATCAAAAATTATATCTTCTTTAAATGAATATAATTCTATTAATCTTCTTGGCAGCTCTACTGGAAAAGGAGCCGGGTGTCCAATTCTTTTTGCTGATACTGTTGGAAATCTCCATATGGATTTAGTATACTCTATGAATTCTTTATTTTCTATAGTGTCAATTCTACCTTTTTCTTTTTCTTCTTTTGAACGTGGAAGTTTGTAATTTCCCTTACTAAATACCAATATATATTCATGAATATCTCTTAAACATGGATTTGAAGCACTTTGAAATGAACCCCAAGCACAACTTGAACCCGCAGAAGCAGATTTGTCCCAAATAATTTCTCCTCGCATTAAAAATCCAATTTCTTTCATAATTTCATTTACATAACTAGAAAGCGGGATGTAAGGTTTACGTCCAAGGTTTGCTACATTTACGACTGCACGACCTCCTGGTACTAATACCCGATAAGTTTCTTGAAAAACTTCTTTTAATAATTCCAGATACTCAACTAAATTTAAATCTTCATCATATTCTTTACATGCATTATAGGGTGGTGATGTAATCATCATATGCACGCAATTATCTGGTAAAAATGAAAGGTTACGAGAATTTGCACAGAGAATTTTATTAATTAATTCTAAAGGATATTCTTGAAATTTTCCTACATCTCGAGAACTTATTTGATTTTGATTTAATTTCGATTGGTAATATTTACTAGAGTCGTGACTTTCTCTACCTGAAATTCCGAAATCGGATGTACTAGTAGAATTTCTTCCAACACCTCGAGAATCTCCTGCCACAAATTTAGGGAATTAAAAGACAATATGAATTTTCTCTTTATTTTTTAAAAAATAATGGTATTTTAAACACCCTCATTTTTCTGCAACATAAAAAATTAATTCCCATTTAACTAATAAGTGAGATTAATTCGCAATGACTAATGAGGGATATCCGTACCTTGGATGATGTCTTTCTTAATGGAAAAACTGTGTTATTAAGAATAGATGCAAATAGCCCATTAAATCCCATAAATAACTCTTTTTTAGATGATACGCGTCTAAAAAGTGTTATTCCAACAATCAATAAATTAACTAAAACTAAATTAATTATTTTATCTCATCAATCTCGGCCAGGAAAAAAGGATTTTACCACTACATCTGGGCATGCTAGGGAATTTCAACGACTTTTAGGTAGAACGGTAAAATTTGTAGAAGATATTTGTGGTGAAAAAGCTTTGTCTACAATTGAAAAAATGAAAGTTGGAGATATCTTAATGCTCAATAATGTTAGAATGAATAATGAAGAAATGGAATGTAAAACAGATAATTTTGAAAATCAAATGGATACAAATTTTGTACAACGATTATCTAGTATTGCTGATGTATTTGTTAACGATGCTTTTGCATGTGCCCATCGTAATTCCCCTTCAATTACAGGTTTTACTTACGCATTACCTTGTATTGCAGGTTCATTAATGATGAATGAATTGAATTCTTTAAGCAATGTAATGAACAATCCAAACAAACCTTGTATTGCAGTCTTGGGGGGAATAAAAGTTGATGATTCTGTAAAAGTTGCAAAAAATATGCTAAGAAGTAAAATTACAGATAAAATATGTGTTACTGGGGGCGTTGCAAATTTATTTTTAGAGGTTTCAGGCATCGATATTGGAGAAAATAATAGATCTTTTTTAAGAAATGAATTGGGAGATAAATGGGGGGAAACCTGTAATGAAATCCAAGAAATATTAACACATTATTCTAATAAAATTATAATTCCCAAAGATGTTGCTTTAAATGTTAATGGAGAAAGAGTTGATGTTGAAGTTTCATCTCTACCATCTAAAAATCAAATTTATGATATAGGAATTGAATCTGTAGTTAATATTTCAACTGAAATAAAAAATGCAGGAACTGTAATCTTAAACGGGCCTGCTGGAGTTTTTGAATTGAAAGGTTTCAAATTTGGAACTTTGGAAATCATAAACGCATGTGCAGAAAGTCGGGCTTTTGTTGTAGTAGGGGGGGGCCATACTGCAACATTAATCAATAATTTAGGGCTTGCTAAAAAAATTAGCCATGTTTCCACTGGTGGAGGTGCATGTTTAGAATTCTTAGCAGGAAATAAATTATCAGGAGTTGAGAGCCTTGAAATTTCCGCAAAAAGATTTGGACTTACGTTGAAAAATTTACAACGAGAATTGTTGTAATTAATATCACAAATCAGTAGGGTTCAAAAAGGATGAATTTTCCGCAGCAAATCTAATGGTGCTTAATATGGATACTAGACGTTCTGCTGAAGAATTAAGAGAAATGCTAAGAGAGGCTGAAGAAAGAAAAGTCTTATGGGAAAAACATTTCAAAAGTGGAACTATGAATATAAGAAAAAATGCTGAAGCATTAAGAAATTATACAGCACTTAGGGGTGTAATCAAAACATTAAGATGGGCTTTAAATCTAAGAGATAATTCAGGAAATAAAATAAATCATCCTTTAGATTAAACCGAAAATAAGAAACTGGTAACCTGTTGTGCCCAATTACATGAACGTGCGTGCGATGGCCCTCTTTGGGATTTTTTTCATAAGTATCTTCACTTCCATTTCTTCAGCACAAATTGAAATTAATCCTGAATGCCCCATTTCAACTCACATTTCTTCTGATGATACTCCCGAACAAATTCACATTCAATTAACACAAAATCCTTCTGAAATGTTAGTCATGTGGGCAACACCAAGTTTAACAGATTCAGTTGTTGAATATGGTATAAACGAAAATTTAGACAAATCTAATAGTGGGACTGAAATATGTTATGATCATAATATGGTATTTCATACAGCAATAATGACTGATTTATTGCCAGCAACCGAATACAATTACCGTGTAGGTGATAATGATGATACTGATTGGTCCGAAACCTTCAGTTTTACTACACAAGATCTTCAAAAGGATTATTTAGAATTCATAGCTTTTGGAGATCATGGATTATCTGATGAAGCACAAAATACTGCAAACTTAGTTAGAAGTTTTAAAAATGCGGAATTAGTAATTTTAGCAGGAGATATTTCTTACGCAAATGGTGAACAAAGTGTTTGGGATGATTACGCGAATAATTACCAATCAACCATGTCAAATATTCCTTGGATGATGGCACCTGGAAATCACGAAAATGAGACAGTATATGGTTATGATTTTGATGCATATGAAACTAGATTCGAAATGCCCAGTACTAGCAATACTGATTTATGGCATAGTTTTGATTACGGAGGGGTTCATTTTGTGGCTATTTCTACCGAACATCCTTATTATGAGGGTACTGAACAATTACAATGGTTAAAAAGTGATTTGAGCGCAGCAGATGCAAATAGAGAATCTGTACCTTGGATTGTCATTTATGGCCACAAACCGCTTTACACCTCCCATGGTCATGATACTCATGATGATACGATGATGGAATTACGTACAATTCTTGAACCTATATTATTAGAAAATTCTGTTGATTTAGCTATTTGGGGACATGATCATTTTTACGAACGAACATGGCCTGTTGTAAATGGAAATATCACCACTAAAGGAGTAAATGAAGATGGTTTGATGTTCGTATCTGGTTTTTCACCAATTCATATTGTTGCAGGAGTCGGGGGTAGAGATTCCTACGAATATGCGGACGAACAACCAGATTGGTCATTCCATAGAGAAATTACCCATGGATTATTACATATTACTGTAAATCATACTACTGAAACAATGCATGTAGAATATGTTCGTTCTGACGAAACAATTGGTGATTCATTCTTATTGTTAAAAGAAACATCTACTACGTTGGTCGTGGAAGAAGAAAAAGGAATGCCTGGACCGGGAATCTTTCTAAATATTTTAACATTAATTTCTGCATCTTTAATTAAAAGACGAAATTATCAACAATTAACGGAATCGTATTAATACTACCATTTTTTGGAAGAGTTTATGCAAAAAATGACATCTGTGTTAGTGCTAATGCTTTTCCTAGGTGCAGCTATGGCTGGTTGTACTGGAGAAGAAATCGAACAAACTGTAGATACTGTTGATGATACATCCTCAGATTCTACATCTCAAAGTGGTGCAAAATTTGTGTATATCCAATCACATGATTATGGATTTGGAATTCAAGATGCACACCCCTTGAGTTTACATTTCCCAGCACCACCAATGGCTGATAATTCACCATACGAATTAGAACAAATTTGTTCAGTTGAAAATGGAGATTCTGTTGATGTTTATAGTACACACGTTGATTCATCATTTAACTCAATAACTAGTTGGTCTGTAAAAAATTCAAATGGAATTGAACTAGATCATTTCAAATATGATTCTTGGGGAAATACAGCTGGTTTTGTTGATTTAATGCTTGTTTTTGAAGATAATACTAGTTGGAGTGGCCATATTAGTGCAGAAGCTTTCGATCAAAAAGAATGGGTTTGTGACTCAAATGGTCAAGGAGCTGCCACTGCAACCTACACTTCTGACCAAATTTTAGCTCTAATGGGGGCTGATGGTTCTGAAGGTGCTGCTTTAGATTTTGATTCTGTAGGATTAAATGAACCTAAATTTGGAGTGATTATGTCGATGCTTGGTCCAGGAGATTCTCTTGGATTGGATGAAGATGACACTGGAATGGAAATTAGTGGTGATGTTACTATAACATTGAGTAATATGTATGATGATGATGCTCAATTATTACATAATGGAATGAGTATGACATATGGAGTAGATTTCGGTGGAAGTATAATGCCTATAACAATGCAAATGAGTGAAAGTCAAGGACCCCATTCTGTTGAAGGGGCAGGCATAATTAATAAAATAATGACTAATGAAAACACATTACAACCTGAAGGAAAGTGGTTAGTAGATTACATCTGGGATTATAATACAGCAAAAATCCAAATGGGTATGGCTGAAGAACCCTGTAATGGAAATGGGGAAATTATGGAATCAATGGGTGAAATGGGTCCACATTGTATGTGTGATGATACTTTTGATTGGGACGATGGAGATATGATGACATGTGTTTCATCCGATGATGGGGGAGATGATGATACTGGCCCAAGCTGGTGGTGTTCTTCTGAAGTTGGAGGAGAGACTGATATGGAAATTGAATTTGAATTGGTGAATGATGGAAAAGAAGATTGTGGGGATGGATCAGATGAACCTCAAGATATGGACCCATCTACTGATTCTGATGGAGATGGAGATTTAACAAATGATGTAGATAATTGGTATACTTGTATAAATGGTGATTCCATTCCAATGAATCTAGTTAATGATGGCAATAATGATTGTAGTTATGCCGAAGATGAAGGCGGAATGGATATGGAGCCAATTTGTTACGATGGTGATGGGAATGAAATTGATTGTGATGATATGATGGGTGATATAATCCCTGAATTGCCTGAACCATCTGCAGCAGAACTGTTAGCCGCAACTTGGACAGATTCATTGGATGAAGTTACAGGAATTCAATCATTTACGGGTGTTGTCAATATGGAAGCAGTTGATGATGATATGACAATTACATTAGCAATTATGCCAACTATACCTCCAAAAGTTGTTGGATTAACAATGACAAATGGTACTGTAACATACTCTATGAGTTTCTTATATGGTGATGATGTGATCATAGATATAGTTGATTCTGATACAGATGGATGGAATAAAGGTGCAAGTGATTTCATGCTAAATTATAATGAAATGGTATTTCATGAAGAATTTTGTACTAACACTCATAATGAAAATGCTACGTCAAAATTAATGTATGGTGGTTATGATGAATGCACATCATTTGATTGGATAATAGAGGAATGGGTTGATGATGAAGGTAACCTTCAGGGGGGAACAGAGGGTTGTTGGAATTACTTTACAGAGCAATGGT